>DATITJ010000238.1:0-18934 GCA_035467935.1 Ornithinibacter sp. | reverse complement strand
GTTGCGGGCGGCGTCGCCCTGGTAGCCGGTCATGAGCGGCAGGGGGTGCGCCGACAGGTCGAGGCACAGCTCACCCTCCCCGGGTCCGTCGACGCGCTCCCCGGTGAACGGGTCGACGAGCACGACGGGCACGCCCGGCAGCGGCCGGCCCATCGAGCCGGGCTTGAGCGGCGAGCCGGGGGTGTTGCCGACTGCAGCCGTCATCTCGGTCTGGCCGTAGCCGTCGCGCAGCTCGAGGCCCCACGCGCGGCGCACCTGCTCGATGACCTCGGGGTTGAGCGGCTCCCCCGCCCCGACGACCTCGCGCAGCGCGCCCGGCCCGCCCGACAGGTCGGCGTTGATGAGCATCCGCCACACCGTCGGCGGCGCGCAGAAGCTCGTGACCTGGTGCTCGCGGAGCACGCCGAGAAGGTTCGCGGCGTCGAAGCGCGCGTAGGACACGACGACCACGGTCGCCTCGGCGATCCACGGCGCGAAGAAGCACGACCAGGCGTGCTTCGCCCACCCGGGGCTCGACAGGTTGAGGTGGACGTCGCCGGGCCGCAGGCCGAGCCAGTACGCCGTCGACAGGTGTCCGACGGGGTAGGAGACCTGGGTGTGCTCGACGAGCTTCGGCTTCGAGGTCGTGCCCGACGTGAAGTACAGGAGCAGGGGGTCGCCGGGCGCGGTGCCGGGGTGCGGAGCCGGTTCGACGTCGACGGCATACGCGTCGTGGAGGTCGGCCCACCCGTCGGCCGGCCCGACGCTGACCCGCACGAGGTCGCCCGCGAGACCGTCGAACTTCACGGTCTGGTCCGGGTTGGTCACCACCGCCCTCGCCCCCGCGCGCGCCACGCGGTCGGCGAGGTCGGCCGGGCCGGCGGCGGTCGTCGTGGGCACGATGACCGCGCCGAGCTTCATCACGCCGAGCATGCAGTCCCACAGCTCGACCTGGTTGCCGAGCATGAGGAGCACCGGGTCGCCCTTGGTGACACCGCGTTCGGCGAGCCAGTGCGCGACGCGGTCGGAGCGGGCGGCCATCGCGTCGAAGGTGACCCGCTCGCTCGCGCCGTCCTCGGCGACGACCACGAGGGCGTCGGCCACGTTGCCGCGGGCGATGGCGTCGAACCAGTCGACCGCCCAGCAGAAGCGCTCGCCCACGTCGGGCCACGCGAAGCCCTCGACGGCCTCCTCGTGGCGCCCCCGCAGGGACAGCAGGCGGTCACGGGACTCGCGGTAACGCTCCGTCGCGCTCATCCCCCCACTCTGGCACTAGCGCAAGGTCGTGCGGTATGCCGTGTGGGGCTTCGGTCTGTCGCCGCAGCTGAGCGGGGCGTCCGGCAGCTCCTCGGCCACGACGTCGACGACGACGCGGCTGGGCAGCCCGCCCCGACCGAGGACCTCGACGCGGGTGCGGGGACCGTCGTCGTCCACCGCTCCCGGCTGGAGGTCCTCGACGGATGCCGGGCCGTGCTCGGCCAGCACCGCGACGAGGGCCGCCTGCACCGGCGGTAGCCATCGGGTCTGGCCGCGCAGGTGGCGGGCGTCGGTGCGTCCCTCGCGGTGGGCCGTGACGGCACCGACCGCGGTGTCGGGGTCGAGCCGGCCGAGGCACGCTCCGTCGGGCAGCGACAGCAGGGTGCCGGCGAACCGGTGGCCGCCGAGGTGGGTGCACTCCCAGACCTCGTCCGGCAGGGCGCGAGCGAGCGCGGCGACGATGGGGCGGCCCCGCACCGCGCAGCACGCGTCACGGGTGCCGTGCGTGCAGACGAGGACCATCGGGCGGGCGTCCTCGTCGCTGCCGCTCAGCGGCGAGCCGAGCGCGTGCGCGGCGGCCCGCAGGTCATCGGTGGTGCGCCAGAGACCGTGCACCTGGGTGCCGCGCACCGTGTCGACGGCGTACCACGCCTTCGGCTCGTCGCCGACGGTGCGCCTCCCGGGGCGGCGTGCGAGGAGCACCTTGCCCCCGAACGACGCGCAGGTCTGCTCCACCTCCCGGCCGACGGCACCGAACAGGGGCGGGGTGTCCATCGGCTGCTTCGACCACGGGCCCGGGTGCTCGATGAGCAACCAGCGGGAGGCGACGGGCGCGGTGCCGGCCTGAGGGTCGCCCCGGTGGCGGGAGGCGGCGGAGCAGCGCGAGAGATCGGTCAGGGCCACCCCGCGATGCTACGCGCGGTGGCGGCGCCCGCGTTCCGGGAGGTCACTCGCACACCCCGAGGAGCCCATCGTGGACCCGACGAGGTGCGGTGCGGACGCGACGAGGGCCACGACGGATGCCGTGGCCCTCGTGCGGGTGCGGCGCGGGCCGCGGGGGGTGGGTCGTCAGGCGCGTCCGTGGGCGGCGCGGCTGCGACGGCTCAGGCTGTCGATGATGACGGCGAGCAGGAGGACCGCGCCGGTGACCATGAACTTGACGTTCGACTCGACGGCGAGCAGGTCCAGGCCGTTGGAGATCGACTGGATGACAAGGATGCCGAGCAGCGCCGAGTAGGCGGAGCCACGGCCGCCGAAGAGGCTCGTGCCGCCGATGACCGCTGCCGCGATGGCGTTGAGGTTGGTGTCCCCGCCGCCGCTGCTCTGGTTGGCCGAGGCGAGGCGCGAGGCGGCGAAGATGCCGCCGAGCGCCGCGAAGGTCGAGCAGAGCGTGAAGACCGACAGGTAGATCCGCTTGACGTTGATGCCGGCGCGGCGCGCCGCCTCGACGTTGCCACCGATGGCGAGCACCGATCGGCCCCAGGTCGTGCGGCGGATGGCGAGGTCCATGACGACGACGAGGAGGAGGAAGGTCAGGAACATGTAGGAGACGCCGCGGTCACGGTTGAGCACCGCGACGACGACGAGCAGGATCGCCGCGAGGCCGGCGGCGCGCAGGACGAGGCGGTTCACCGGGGTGGTCGACAGGCC
The DNA here is from genome assembly GCA_035467935.1 of Ornithinibacter sp. Taxonomy (GTDB): domain Bacteria; phylum Actinomycetota; class Actinomycetes; order Actinomycetales; family Dermatophilaceae; genus Fodinibacter. The sequence goes on along the minus strand of DATITJ010000238.1, from coordinate 16,048 downwards.
GGCCTCGGAGCGGCGGGCGTTGCGGCGCAGCGCGGCGAGCGCGTACAGGGCGGGCGCGGCGAGCGCGAGCGTGTACGCCAGCCACACCGGCAGGAACTGCTGGGACGCGAAGCGCACCAGGCCCGACTCGAACGGCAGGTTGATCGTGCCCTGGTTGCCGAGGACGCGCAGCTGTAGACCGAGCAGGGCGAGCAGGCCGGCCAGGGTGATGACGAAGCTCGGGACGCCGAAGCGGTTGAACAGCGTGCCGTAGGCCAGGCCGACGAGCGCGCCCGCACCGAGCGCCGCGAGGATCGCGACGATGACCGAGGTCTCCTTGGCGACGAACATCACCGCGAGGATGGCTGCGGCGAGGCCGGACATCGAGCCGATCGACAGGTCGATCTCGCCGAGGAGGAGGACGAGCACGACGCCGATCGAGATCGTGCCCACGGCCACCATCTGAAGGCTGAGGTTGACGAGGTTGCGGCTCGACAGGAAGGCCGGCTCGAGGGCGAAGAAGACCCCCCAGATGAGCACGAGGCCGACGACGACGGGGAGGGACCCGAGGTCGCCGGTGCGCAGGCGTCCCCAGGTCGCGGACAGCCAGCCACCGACACCCTGGCTCGCGATGAGGCGTTCGTCCTGGAGGTCGGCGGGCAGGCTGGCCGGGTCGGCGGTCGGGCCGACTGCGGCGGCGGCCTGCGGGGTCGGTGTCTCCGGGGTGCTCACGACTGCTCCTCCTGGGGGGCCTTGCGCGCCGCGCGCGCCGAGACGGCATTGGTCGTCGCGCCGGTGATGGCGGCGATGATCTCCTGGACATTGGTGTCGCTGACGCGGAACTCGCCGTTGTTGCGGCCGAGCCGCAGGACGACGACGCGGTCGGCGACCGCCATGACGTCGGACATGTTGTGGCTGATGAGGATGACGGCGAGGCCGTTCTCGCGCAGCCGCTCGACGAGGTTGAGCACCTCGGCGGTCTGCGCGACGCCGAGGGCCGCCGTCGGCTCGTCGAGCATGACGACCTTGGGCTTGCCGAGCAGCGAGCGGGCGATGGCGACGGTCTGGCGCTGACCACCGGACAGGCTCGCCACCGGGATGCGCACGCTCGGGATCTTCGCGCTCAGCTCCCTGAGCAGCCGCCACGACTCCTTCTCCATCGTCACCTCGTCGAGCGCGAGATTGCGGACGACCTCGTTTCCGAGGTAGAGGTTGCTGACGACGTCGAGGTTGTCGCACAGGGCGAGGTCCTGGAAGACCGTCGCGATGCCGAGCTCCTGGGCCTGGGCCGGTGAGGTGATCTCGACAGGGCTGCCGTCGAAGACGACCTCGCCCTCGTCGGGGGTGTAGACACCGGCGATCGCCTTGACGAGGGTGGACTTGCCGGCGCCGTTGTCTCCCACGAGTGCCACCACCTCCCCCGCCTCGACGCTGAACTCGACGTCCTTGAGGGCCTGGACGGCGCCGAAGCGCTTGGACACTCCGGTCATCGACAGCACGGGTGCGGGGGAGGTGGTGGTCATGCTCGGCTCACTCCTTTGTGAGGGTGGGGCGGGTACGCCGGGAGCGGCGGGTCAGCTGAGGCCGGCCTTGGTGCAGGCGTCGGCGTACTCGGGCGTGCAGATGTCGGCGACGGTGTAGAAGTTGTCGGCGACGACGGTGTCCTTGATGTTCGCGACCGTGACGATGACCGGGTCGAGCAGGGTGGCGGGAACGCCCTCCTTCTCGGTTCCGGCAGTCGGCTTCTCGCCGTTGGCGAGGGCGATCGCGTTCTTCGCGGCGTCCTCGGCCTGGGGCTTGATGGCCTTGTAGATCGTGAGGGACTGGTCACCGGCGAGGATCCGCTGGATGGCGGCGAGCTCGGCGTCCTGACCGGTCACCGGCGGGAGCGGGTTGACGCCGCCGCCCTTGAGGGCCGCGATGGCACCACCGGCCGTGCCGTCGTTGGCGGCGTAGACGCCCACGAGGTTGGCCTGGACGCTGCCGATCTGGCTCTCCATCCACTCCTGGGCGTTGTCCGGGCTCCAGTCGGGAGTGTCGAACTCGGCCGCGATCGTGTAACCGCTCGCGTCGAGGACGCTGTGGGCGCCGGCCTTGAAGTCGGCGGCGTTGGCGTCGGTCGGGGCGCCGTTGATCATGACGATGTCGCCGGTGGTCTTGCCGTTGGCCTTCATCGCCTCGACCAGACCGGTGCCCTGCAGCTCCCCGACCTTCTTGTTGTCGAAGGAGACGTAGTAGTCGGAGCCGGCGATGAACCGGTCGTAGGCGATGACCGGGACGCCCTGCGTCTTGGCGTTCTGCACGATCGTCACGGCCGACTTGCCGTCGACGGCGCTCATGACGATGACGTCGGCGCCCTGGGTGATCGCGGCCTCGGCCTGCTGCTGCTGCTTGGCGGCGTCCTGGTTGGCGTTGCTGTAGAGGACCTCGCAGTCCGGACAGCCGGCCTTGACGGCGGCCTCGAACATCGGCTTGTCGAAGGCCTCGTAGCGGGCCGTCTTGTTCTCGGGAAGGAGAAGGGCGATCTTCTTCGCCTCGCCGGAGCCGCTCGCGGCCCCGGTCGAGCCCGAGTCGGAGTCGTCGCTGCCGCAGGCCGTCAGGCCCGAGACGGTGAGGCCGAGCGCCAGGACGGCGCCGGCAATACGGATCTGTCGAGTGGTCATGCGGTGTCTCCTATGCCATCGCGTCCGCAGCCTCTCTGGTGCGGTCGTCTCGAAGTCAACTCGCATCGGCATTTGGCGTCAAGACTTGAATACAAGGTATGCACACAACGATTTGGTCACGGTTCGGATCTGCCCGTCATCCGACGGTCAGGGCCGCCCGGTCGGCGCTCGCACGCACCTGGTCGGCGAGCGCCAGCGCGCCGAGCACGTCGGCCTCCTCGGGGGGGAGTGCGCCCACCCGCACGTCGACCGACGCGGCGGCACTCGGGATGGCGCAGCGCTCGATCGCCTCGCGCATCGGCTCGAGCACCAGCTCACCGACCCGGGACACCTGGCCCCCCAGGCAGACGACCTCGGGGTTGAGCAGGTTGACGACGCCGGCGACCGCGACCCCGATGTGCCGGCCCGAGTCCTCGAGGACGCGTCGGCACCCGGGGTCGCCGTCGAGGGCGCGGGAGATGACGTCGCGCAGGGTCAGGGCGCCATGTGAGGCTCGCAGCGCACCCAGCACCGCCTGCGACCCCACGAACGTGTCGAGGCAGCCGCGGTTTCCGCAGCGGCAGACGGGACCGTTCTCGTCGATCGTCACGTGGCCGATCTCGCCCGCCGTGCCTGCGCTGCCCCGGAACAGCGCACCGCCGAGGATGAGCCCGGCACCGACGCCGTAGGACACCTTGATGAAGATGCCGTTCGAGACCCCCTGCAGCGCACCGAACTTGAACTCTCCCAGCGCCGCGAGGTTGGCAGTGTTGTCGAGCAGGACCTTGGTGCCGAGGACGTCCTCCATCACGGCGCCGACGGGCACGCCCCGCCACCCCGGGAGGATGCCCTCGGAGCCGACCTGTCCCGAGACGGTGTCGATGGGCGCGGGCAGGCCGATGCCGACGGCCCGGATCTCGGACACCGAGTGGCCGCTCTGGTGGACCAGCTCGACGACGAGCCGCGCCCCGCGCGACATGCCCTCGTCGGCCGCGTGGTCGGCCGGCAGGGGCATCCGCGTCTGGCTGAGCACCTCGGACCCGCCGGTGCCCAGCGCCACCCGCACGTCGCGGTCGCCGAAGACGACGGCGGCGACGAGGCCGAGGGATGCCGCGACCGACACCTGCACCGCGCGGCGGCCGTTGCGGATGCTCGGGGAGAGGAGCACCGCGCCCGCCGAGTCGAGCTCCTTGACGAGGTTGGAGACGCTGGCGGCGCTCAGCCCGGTGACCCCGGCGATCTCCACCTGGGTCAGCGCGCCGTGCTCGCGCACGGCATCGAGCACCCGCAGACGGTTCATCTCGCGCAGCGATGCCTGCGAGCCCGGAGCCGGACCCGTTGAGTTCACGGGCTAAACATAAAGGGTGAACGGCCCCGCGGGAAACGTTCGGACCTGCCCGGTCTCCAGTGGCCCGGCGCCGGGACCCACCCCGGCTCGGCGGGCGCGGCGTCGTCCCCGGTCCTATCGTGATCGGCACCACCCAGCCCACCTGGAGGTTCCATGGCCCACCGTCGTGCCCTGGCCGCCGCCGCGCTCGCCGCGGTGACCGCACTCGTCGTCTCCGCCGCGCCGGCCACCGCCGCGGCCCCCTCCTACGTCGCCCTGGGGGACAGCTACTCCTCCGGCACGGGCACCCGCTCCTACCTCGCCGACGGCACGAGCTGCCTGCGCTCGGTCTACGCCTACCCCTCGCTCATCGCCTCGGCCAAGGGCTACGACCTCAACTTCCGGGCCTGCTCGGGCGCCAAGATCGCGGACGTCTCGAACACCCAGCTGTCCGCGCTCACGGCGGGCACGGCATACGTGACGCTCTCGATCGGCGGTAACGACGCCGGGTTCGCCGACGTGCTCACGACGTGCGCGCAGCCCGCGTGGCTCAGCAACTGCACCACGGCTGTCGACAGGGCGCAGGCCTACATCCGCAACACCCTGCCCGGCGCACTGAACACGCTGTACGCCCAGATCCGCACGCGCGCGCCGCAGGCGAAGGTCACCGTGGTGGGCTACCCCCGCATCTTCAGAGGCGTCGACTGCAACCTGCTGACCTGGTTCTCCTCGACCGAGATGTCGCGGCTCAACGCGACCGCCGACCTCATCAACACCACGACCGCGGGTCGGGCCGGCGCCGCGGGCTTCTCCTTCGCGAACCCGACGACACCGTTCGTCGGCCACGCCGTGTGCTCGAGCCAGGAGTGGATCAACGGCCTGTCCAACCCCATCGTCGAGAGCTACCACCCGAACCGCACCGGCCACGCGAGCGGCTACACCCCGACCGTGAGCCCCTACGTCGCCGGTGCCACGGTCACCGCGACCCCCGCCGTCATGACGAGGGCCGAGGCCTCGTCGACGCGGCTCGCCGACCGGCAGCGTCCCTACGCCGCTGCCGACCGCACCATCGAGCCCGAGCTCGTGCGGGCGCCGGACCTCACGACGCCGCGGGCACGGGCTGCGGCGGCGAAGGCCGGCGTCGACCTGTCGAGCCGCGCCAGCATCGACGCGGCCGACCGCCGCTACGCCGCCCGGCAGGCCGCCGCCTTCCTCGCCCGGGGCTGACCCGCGCCTCCCGCACCACGGTGTCGAGCGCACCGCCGTTGCCCCGTCGCCCCGCGGCGGGGCAACGGACGCGTGTCGATGCAATCCTGCTGCGTCCCCGATGCTTTTCCCGCTGACGGCCCTCCGGCCGTTGGCGGCGGCCCCGGTTGTTGGTTGCATGGCGGGTGGAGAGTCCCCTCCCCGCTCGAGTGAAAGGACCACACCGTCGTGACCGCACTCTCGTCCGCCACGCTGCCCACCATCTCGGCGTCCACGCCGTCGTACGACCGGGCCGAGGCGTCCGTCGGCATCGTGCACTTCGGGTTCGGCAACTTCCACCGCTCGCACGCCGCGATGTACCTCGACCTCCTCATGGAGCGCGGCGAAGGGCTGGACTGGGGGATCTGCGGGGTCGGGGTGCTCACCCAGGACGCCGCGATGCGCGACGTCATGCGCGCACAGGACTGCCTCTTCACGCTCGTGGTCCGGCACCCGGACGGCTCGCTCGAGCCGCGCGTCGTCGGCTCGGTGCTGGAGTACCTCTACGGACCGGATGACGCCGCCGGCGTCCACGCCCGGCTCGACGACCGCGCGGTGCGGATCGTCAGCCTCACCGTGACCGAGGGCGGCTACCTCAAGAACCCGGCGACCGGGGAGTTCGACGCCGACAACCCCGCGGTCGTCCACGACCTCGCGCACCCCGAGGACCCCCGCACCGCCTTCGCCTACATCGTCGAGGGCCTGCGCCGGCGACGCGCGGCCGGGGCGCCACCCTTCACGGTGCTGTCGTGCGACAACCTCCAGGGCAACGGCGACTACGCGCGGCGGGCCGTCGTGGGCTTCGCGCGCCTGACCGATCCCGAGCTGGCCGCGTGGATCGAGGCGTCGGTCGTCTTCCCCAACTGCATGGTCGACCGCATCACGCCCTCCACGACGGATGCCGACCGCGAGGCGGTGAGCCGGGAGTTCGGCATCGAGGACGGCTGGCCCGTGCCCGCCGAGCCGTTCACCCAGTGGATCGTGGAGGACGAGTTCCCCACGGGCCGACCGGCACTGGAGTCGGTCGGCGTGCAGCTCGTCGACGACGTCGGCCCCTACGAGCTGATGAAGCTGCGCCTGCTCAACGCGAGCCACCAGGCACTGGCCTACTTCGGGGCGCCACTGGGCTACGTCCTCGTCGACGAGACGGTGGACGACGAGCGCATCCGCGCCTACCTCGAGCGCTACATGGCCGACGAGGCGGCGCCGACGCTCGGCGACCTGCCCGGCATCGACCTGCCCGGCTACATGGCCACTCTCCTCGAGCGCTTCGGCAACCCGCACATGAAGGACACCCTGGTGCGGCTGGCCACCGACGGCTCGAACCGGATGCCGACCTTCACCCTCCCCGCCATCCGCGACAACCTGGATGCCGGCCGCCCCGTGACCCTCGGCGCCGCCATGGTCGCCGCGTGGGCGGAGTACTGGCGCCTCATCGGCCGCGGTGACATCGTCGCCCCGGAGGTGCCCGACGACGTCGTCGCCGCGCAGCTGACGGCGGCCGCCCTCGACCCGCGGCCCGAGGCGTTCATCGAGCTGGAGGCGCTGTTCGGGGACCTGGCCGAGCACCCGGCGTTCGCGCAGGGCTACCTGTCGGCCCGTCGGTCACTGGCCGCGCACGGGGTCCACGCGACGCTGGACCGGCTCCTCGGACTCTGACGCCCGCTCGGCCGCCCTGGCCGCCTTCAGCCCCAGGCTGATCACCTCGTTGGGCGGCTTCTGCGACGACTCGAGCCGCCGGTAGCCGGAGGGCGTGGTGCCCACCTCGGACAGGAACTGCCGGTTGAAGTTCGCCATGTTGTGATAGCCGCTGAGACCGGCGACCTTGGTGATCGGCTGGTCCGTGGAGTCCAGCAGCCGCCGCGCGTGTGCGACACGCAGCTTCTTGACCATGTTGCTGAAGGTCAGGCCCGTCGCGCGCTTGAAGTACTTGGAGAACGTCGGCTCCGACATGTACGCGAGGCGGGCCGCGGTGGTGAGGCGGATGTCCCCGGTGAGGTTGGAGAAGATGTAGTTGAGCCCCGCCTCGCCAGCGGTCCGGGAACTCTCGTCGGAGGTCTCGCCCATCCACGGACTCGCCACCGCCTCCCGTTCGGCCTCGGGAGCCTCGGCGAACAGGCCGAGCAGCCGGAACAGGTGGGCCACCCGCTCGGGGCCCCGGCTGTCCATCACCGCGAGGATCGCGTCGGCGGCGCGCCACGCCGTGGCACCCGAGAAGACGAGACCTCGGGTGGAGAGCTCGAGGACCTCGTCGAGAGCCTGGAGCTCAGGCATCAGCTCCATGCAGCCCCGGATCCAGCCGTCGGAGAACTGGATGACGGCGTCGCGGTCACGGGCGACCTCCCCCGGCGCCAGGTCACTCACCCAGTCGTGCGGAAGGTTGGGCCCGATGATGCTCACGTGGCCGGGGGTGAAGGTCCCGATGTGGTCACCGGCGATGAAGCTGCCGTGCGTCTTGGTGATGAGGTGGATCTCGTACTCGGGGTGCGCGTTCCAGCCGCAGATCTCGCTCGGGAAGTCGTGCGTCATCGCACGCACCGAGTGCTGCGGGTTCTTCGGGATGACCTCGCGGCGCGGGATCGCCTCGGCGTAGGTGCTCGTGGGGGCAGGCCCCCGCTGCGCATCGGGGGGACTGCCGGGCTGGAGCCGCGGCGGCGGAGACGGCGGAGATTGATACGAAATCGTCATCCCTACTCCTTGACTGTCGGCCCCCGACCGTGCATCCAATGCACTGGACAGCAGGTCGGGGCCGCAGAGGGACGGACCACGGTGTCCGACGCTCGGAATAATAGTACCGATAGCGGGGGAGCAGGAGGCTTGCCGCCCTTTTCGTCGCGTCCCTACATTTGCGGTAGTTCCAGGCTGCGCCGCACGACCAGAGGTGGAGTCCCCCACGGACACCTCGCCCCGATCGGCACCCAGACCAGGACACGTAGTACCCCTACCAAAGGAGTTAGGATGCTTCGCAACAAGCGCGCATTGACCGTTGGTGTCCTTGCACTGTCCTCCGCCCTGGTGCTGACTGCCTGCTCGTCCGACGACTCGGACAGCGGCGACACCGCGGGCGGCAACGTCACCCTCAATCTCGCCACCGTGAACAACGGGCAGATGAAGGACATGGAGAAGCTCAAGACCGAGTACGAGACGGCCAACCCCGGCACGACGGTCAACTTCCAGGTCATGGAGGAGGCGGACCTCCGCAGCGCCGTGACCGCCGACGTCGCCAGTGGCGCCGGCCAGTACGACATCGTCACCATCGGCGCCTACGAGACCCCGCAGTGGGGCGCCAACGAGTGGCTCGTCGACCTCACCGAGGACCTCAAGGCGGATGCCGCGTACGACGTGGAGGACCTCCTCCCGCCGGTGCGCGACGTCAACAGCTACGAGGGCAAGCTCTACGCCGTCCCGTTCTACGGCGAGTCCTCGATCCTCATGTACAACAAGGAGATCCTCGACGCGGCCTCGGTCACCCTGTCGGCCACCCCGACCTGGCAGGAGGTCGCGGACGCGGCCAAGAAGGTCAACACGGCGGACACGTCCGGCATCTGCATGCGCGGCAAGCCCGGGTGGGGCGACCTGTTCGCCCCGCTGACCACCGTCGTGCAGACCTTCGGCGGCAACTGGTACGACATGGAGTGGAACGCGACGGTCAACACGCCGGAGTGGAAGGAGGCCATCACCTTCTACAAGACGATGCTCGACGAGTCCGGCCAGGCCGACCCCGTCTCCTACAGCTTCAACGAGTGCCTGACCGCGCTCAAGGAGGGCAAGTCCGCGATGTGGGCCGACGCCTCCGTGGCGGCCTCGATGCTCGAGGCGGCTGACTCCCCCGTGAAGGGCAAGATGGGCTACGCCCACATGCCGGTCACCAAGACGCCCGAGTCCGGGTGGCTGTGGAGCTGGAACCTCGCCGTCCCGGCGTCGACCAAGAACAAGGACGCGGCCATCAAGTTCGTCAAGTGGGCCACGAGCAAGGAGTACATCCAGCTCGTCGGAACCGAGATCGGCTGGTCCAACGTCCCGCCCGGCTCGCGGACCTCGACCTACGAGATCCCCGAGTACAAGGAAGCCGCTGCGGCCTTCGCGCCGATCACGCTCGACGTGATGAGCTCGGTCAACCCGAAGCAGCCCGGTGTGAACCCGCAGCCGTGGGTCGGCATCCAGTACGTCTCCATCCCGGAGTTCCAGGACGTCGGGAACCAGTGCGCCCAGCTGGTCGCCGACTACATCGCCAACCGCTCCACGGTCGATGACGCCCTGGCCAAGTGCCAGGACATCGCCCAGAAGGCCGGCGACGCCCACAAGAGCTGACCTCGGGTCACACGGTGTGGGGGCTGGACCAGGCGTCCAGCCCCCTCGCCGAACCCGTCGACGGGGTGCGCGCCAGGACCGTCCCGCCCCGGCACTGAACCCGTCAGACACCTTCGCTGCAACGAACGGGGTAGGCAGACATGACCACTACCGCCACCAAGGTGACCGCGCCGGTCGACCCGGCCAAGAAGAAGATCCAACGCAAGAACGCCTGGACCCCCCGCGGGCTCCTCATGCCGGCGCTGGTCTTCCTGATCCTCCTGACCCAGATCCCCTTCCTCGTCACCATCGGCTTCTCGCTGATGGAGTGGAACCTCCTCTACCCGGCCCAGCGGGGTTTCACGGGTATCGACAACTACCAGACCGCGCTCACCTCGGGTGAGCTGTGGCCCTCGATCCGCGCGACGGTGCTCATCACCGCCTTCTCCGTCGTGCTCTCGGTGCTGTTCGGCCTGCTGTTCGCCGTGCTGCTCGACCGCAACCTTCCCGGGCGTGCGATCGCGCGCACGCTGATGATCACGCCCTTCCTCATCATGCCCGCGGCGGCATCGCTGATCTGGAAGTACTCGATGTTCGACACGAACATCGGGGTGCTCAACTGGCTGTTCCAGACGCTCGGGCTCTCCGCCGTCTCCTGGAGCACCGACTACCCGATGGCGACCGTCGTCATCGTGCTGACCTGGCAGTTCACGCCGTTCATGATGCTCATCCTCCTGGCCGGCCTGCAGGGCCAGTCCAAGGAGACCCTCGAGGCCGCCCAGGTCGACGGGGCCGGCGCCTGGCGGACCTTCACCTGGATCACGCTGCCGCACCTGCGGATGTACGTGGAGATCGGCGTGCTGCTCGGCTCGGTCATCATCCTGCAGGTCTTCGACCCCATCGCCATCCTGACGAAGGGAACCGGCGGGACCAAGACCCTCGCCTACCTGTTGTACGAGCGCGCGTTCATCGGCCTCAACGTCGGTGAGGCGGCCGCCTACGGCGTCGTCACAGTCCTCCTGACGATCATCGTCGCGACCATCGCACTCAAGACCCTGTTCAAGGTCTTCATGGCTGGAGGAAGCCGATGAGCACCACCGTGAAGAACTCCCTGATCAACCTCGTGACCTGGGTACTGGTCCTCGCCTTCTTCTTCCCGGTCTTCTGGATGTTCCTCAACGGGTTCAAGCCGGAGTCCGTGGCGTCATCGACGAACCCGGTCCTGTTCTTCACGCCGTCCACCGAGGGCTACGAGCTCGCGATGGACCGCGGAATGATGGACTACATGCGCAACTCGTTCATCGCCGCCACGGTCGCGACGATCATCTGTGTGCTGTTGGCCATCCCGGCGGCGTACGCGCTGAGCCTGCGCAAGGTCAAGGCCGTGGAGAACGCCCTGACGTTCTTCATCTCGACGCGCTTCATGCCCGTGGCCGCGGTGATCCTGCCGCTGTACATGATCCTCAAGGAGCTCGGCGGCCTGGACAACATCTGGGTGCTCGCCGTCGTCTATGCCTCGATCAACCTGCCCATCACCGTGTGGATGATGCGCTCCTTCTTCATGGAGGTGCCCTTCGAGATCGTCGAGGCGGCCCGCGTCGACGGCGCCGGGCTCTTCCGCGAGATCGTGCGCGTCGTCCTGCCGATCGTCGTCCCCGGTGTGGCCGCAGCCGCGCTGATCTGCTTCATCTTCTCGTGGAACGAGTACTTCCTCGCGACCCTGCTCACCAGCAACGAGGCACGCACGACACCGCCGTTCCTCGGCAGCTTCGTCGACGGTCGAGGCCAGTTCCTCGCGGTGCTCTCGGCCGCGGCGACCCTCGCCGTGCTGCCGGTCATCGCCGCCGGCTGGATCGCGCAGAAGCAGCTCGTCCGCGGCCTCTCGATGGGTGCCGTCAAGTGACCCCCCGCCACACCGACACCCGAGGAGCGACTCGATGAGCGCACCGTCACGCAGCCTGCAGGACACCGTCGTCGTCGTCACCGGAGCCGGTGGCGGCATCGGCGGGGCGACCGCCCGGCTGGCCCTCGAGGCCGGCGCCAAGGTGGTGGTCGGTGACATCCGGGAGGATGCCGTGCGCCCGCTCCAGGAGGAGTGGGGCCCCGAGCGCGTCGTGATCGCTGTCGGTGACGTGCGCGACGAGACCACCGGCGACGCTCTCGTCGCCGCCGGTGTCGCCGCCTTCGGGCGCGTCGACAGCGTCGTCGCCAACGCTGGCATCGGCTTCTACGGAGGCCTGCTCGACGTCGACCCCGAGCAGATCACGCTGATGATCGACGTCAACCTCAAGGGCACCATCTGGCTCTCGAGGGCGGCGGTGCGGCAGTTCAGGGTCCAGGGTGACGGCGGCGACATCGTCATCATCGGCTCCGTCGCCGGCCTGCTCATCGGCGGTGGCAAGGAGGCCGTCTACGCCGCCACCAAGGGTGCGCAGGTCAACCTCGGCACCGCCATGGACCGGGAGCTGCGCGCCGAGGGCATCCGCACCACCGTCATCGCCCCGGCCGGGGTCAACACCCCGTTCGCCGCGGCCGACGGGCGCTTCCACGGCGGCGACCCCGCCGAGGGGCCGTTCATGGAGCCGGCCGACATCGCCGGCGCCATCCTCTACACCCTCGCGCAGCCGCGCCGGATGCGCACCGAGCTGTGGACGATGTGGAGCCTGACGGAGCAGCACTGAGACGACGACCGCCCTGCCCCCGACGCCGCCGGACACCGTGCCCGGACCGCCCTCGCGTCGAGGACCCGCCACCACCGTCCGGGAGGACCCACATGCCTGACCGCCAGCTCGTCGCCGGGGTCGACACCTCCACCCAGTCGTGCAAGGTCGTCGTCTGCGACGCCGAGACCGGTGAGGTGGTGCGCACCGGCCGGGCGCCGCACCCCGACGGCACGGAGGTCGACCCGCGCCACTGGTGGTCGGCCTGGCAGGAGGCGACGTCCGGGGGCCTGCTCGAGGGTGTGGCCGCCCTCGCCGTCGGCGGCCAGCAGCACGGCATGGTCCTGCTCGACGAGACCGACGAGGTCGTGCGGGCGGCCCTGCTGTGGAACGACACCCGCTCCGCCGCCGCCGCCGCCGACCTCGTCGACGAGCTGGGCGCGCAGGTCTGGGCCGACGCCACGGGAGTCGTCCCCGTCGCTGCCACGACCGTGAGCAAGCTGCGCTGGGTGGCGCGCCACGAGCCGGGCAGCCTGGCTCGTGCCCGCACCTGCGTGCTCCCCCACGACTGGCTGACCGGACGCATCCTCGGGGCCGGCGGCGGCGAGCGCGCCGGCTGGACGACGGATGCCGGTGACGCGTCGGGCACGGGGTACTGGTCGGCCGGCACCCGCGACTACCGCCTCGACCTGCTCCACCACGCCACGGACGGTGCCGACCTCGCCGTGCCGCGGGTGGCGACGCCGGCCGAGGTCGTGGGGCACACGGCATCCGGGATCGCGGTGGCGCCGGGCACGGGCGACAACATGGGCGCGGCGCTCGGCCTGGGCCTGGCCCCCGGCGACGTGGCCGTGTCGCTCGGGACGAGCGGCACCGCCTTCGCCCGGCACGACCGCGCAGCGGCCGACCCGACGGGTGCGGTGCAGTCGTTCGCGGACGCCGAGGGCGGGTTCCTGCCGCTCGTGTGCACCCTGAACGCCGCGCGCGTCCTCGCGGCGGGGGCCGCGATGCTCGGCACCGACCACGCCGGGCTCGACCGGCTCGCCATGGCCGCCGAGCCGGGCGCGGGCGGCCTGACCCTCCTGCCCTACCTCGACGGGGAGCGCACGCCGAACCTCCCCACGGCGACCGGGTCGCTGCACGGCCTGACCCGATCCAACGCCACCCCCGAGAACCTCGCGCGCGCGGTCGTCGAGGGGATGCTGCTCGGCCTCGCCGATGCCGTCGAGCGGGTGCGGGAGGTCGGTTGCCCGGTGCGGCGGGTGCTCCTCATCGGCGGGGCCTCGGCGTCGCACGCGGTGCAGGAGATCGCGGCCGACCTGCTCGGGGTGCCCGTCGCGATCCCGGCGCCGGGCGAGTACGTCGCGGTCGGTGCCGCGCGCCAGGCGGCCTGGGCCCTCTCCGGCGGCGAGCTCCCTCCGGCGTGGGACGTCGACGTGGACGTCACGGTCGACCCGGGTCACGCCGGCCACGGTGCCGAGGTGCGCGGGCGGTATGCCGCGGTCCTGGCGGCGGCGCACCCCACCGCCTGCTGACCGGCCTCCCACCCTTCCCGCCCGATCCCGGCACCTTCACCTGCGCACCCCGTCGGTTCCGGTGTCGACCTCGACCTTCCGGGGTGCAGCGGACCGGCGGGGCACCGACGGGCGGCGTTCAGGGCCTTAGGGTGGCGCCATGAGCGACGGCGCCCGCGAGTTCGACATCGTCCTGTTCGGCGCGACGGGGTTCGTAGGCCGCCTCACCGCCCGTCACCTCGCCGCCGAGGCCCCGCCGACACTGCGCATCGCTCTCGCAGGGCGCTCGCTCGCCCGCCTCCAGGAGGTCGCTCGCGGCCTCGAAGGTCAGGCCCGCGACTGGCCGGTCATCCAGCTCGATGCCACCGACGAGCGCGCGGTCGCCGACCTCGCGACCCGCACGCGGGTGGTGGTCACGACCGTCGGCCCCTACGTCCGCCTCGGTGGACCCCTGGCCGCGGCCTGCGCCGAGGCCGGCACCGACTACTGCGACCTCACCGGCGAGGTGCTCTTCGTGCACCGCAGCATCGCCGCCAACCACGAGATCGCTCGCCGCACCGGGGCCCGGATCGTGCACGCCTGCGGCTTCGACTCGATCCCGAGCGACCTCGGTGTCCTCCTCACCGCGCAGGCCGCCCGGGCCGACGGGGCCGAGCTGGGTCGCACGCACCTCGCGGTCCGCAGCATGAGGGGCGGTTTCAGCGGGGGCACGATCGACTCCGCTCGCATCCAGGTCGACGAGCTCAAGGCGGATGCCGGTGCGCGCCGCGTCGTCGGCGACCCGTGGTCGCTCGCGGAGGGTCCCCGGCCCCCGCGCAAGCCCCACGAGGCGAACGCGTCCGGCGGCACGGCATCCGGGCGTCCCGCCCGCCCGCCCGGCGTCCTCGACCGTCTCGTCAGGGCCTCACCCGTCAAGCGCGACGCCGACAACGGCCACTTCACCGGGCCGTTCGTCATGGCCCCGTTCAACACCCGGGTCGTGGTGCGGTCGGCGTCGATGCTCGGCTACGGCGACGGGTTCCGCTATGTCGAGTACTCCGACTACGGCTCCGGCCCGGCTGGTGCGGTCACGGCGGGAGCCACGTCGGTCGCGCTCGGGCTGGGGCTCGCCGGGATGGCGTTCGGGCCGACCCGAGCGCTGCTCGACCGCGTGCTGCCCAAGCCCGGCGAGGGGCCGAGCGAGGAGGCCCAGGAGAACGGCCGGTTCCGCATGGACGTCACCGCCGAGGCGACCAACGGGGCGCGCTACCGCACGACGGTCGCCGCTCCCTACGACCCCGGCTACAGCGGGACCGCCGTGATGCTCGGCCAGGCCGCTCTCGCGCTCGTCGAGGACCGCGACCGGCTGCCCGACACCGCCGGAGTGCTCACGCCGGCCACGGCGATCGGCGTGCCGCTCGCCGAACGGCTGCGCGCTCACCGGTTCACCCTCGAGACGACGCGCCTGCCCGACTGACCTCGGCGGCGATCCGCTCGGCGTCGATCCGCAGCTCGCGCAGCATGCCCGAGATCGGGTTCGTGAAGCCGGTGAACCACAGCCCGGCGGCCCCGGGCGGCTCGTGCGCGCCGTGGACGACCGGCAGGCCGCGTCGGTCGAGCACCCCGAGGTGGCCGACGAGCGGCTCGAGCCCGGCGAGGTAGCCGGTGGCCACGACGACGGCATCCGGCTCCAGCCGCCGACCGTCGGCGAGCACGACGTCGGGCCCGTCGAACGACGCGACCGCGGCCACCGGCTCCACGCGGCGCGAGCGGATGGCCGCGACGATGCCGACGTCCTGCACGGGAACCCGGCCGACGAGCACGCGGGAGTAGAGGTCGGTGCCGGCCTTCGGCATCCCGTATGCCGTGAGGTCGGGTTCCTGCACCACCGCCAGGACGTGCGCGACGCGGTCGACGAGCCGTGGGGGCAGGCGGCGCACGAGGATGCCGGTGCCCTGCGCCGGCCAGCCCATCCGCGAGCGCGGGAGGATGTGCGGCGGCGTGCGCACGGCGAGCCACACCCGCAGCGCCCCGTGCTCGGCGAGGTCGGTGGCGATCTCCGTGCCCGTGTTGCCGGTGCCGACGACGAGGACGTCGCGGCCCGCGTACGGCCGACCGTTGCGGTAGTCGCGGGCGAGCACGACGTCGCCGGTGAAGCCGGCCAGGCCCGGCCAGTCCGGGGTGACGGGGGTGTGGTTGTACCCCGTGGCCACGACGACGTGGGCGGCCTCGACCGTGCTGCCGTCCTCGAGGTGCACGACCCAGCGGCCGGGGCCCACCCCACCGGGTCGGACGGGGCGGGCCGGTCGGTCGAGGCGGTCGGGTCCGTCAGGTCGGTCGAGCCGCTCGACGCGGGTCACCGCGGAGCCGAGCCGGAGGTCGAGGCGGTGGTGCGCGGCATACGCCTCGAGG
>DATITJ010000237.1:0-5670 GCA_035467935.1 Ornithinibacter sp. | reverse complement strand
GACAGCGGTGAGGCAGTGAGGCTTTAAACCCGTGATTCACAGCGGTTGTCGTGCGTGCCCCCGGCAGGATTCGAACCTGCGACACCTTCTTTAGGAGAGAAGTGCTCTTCCCCTGAGCTACGAGGGCACGCCACGAACCCGGCGAGCGGGACCGAGCCACCATAGATTAGCGGTCCGGGGCACGCCGACCCGAACCGCCCCGCCGCCGGCGTTCGCCGCACGGCCGGGCGCGGCCCTCAACCACACCGCGTGTCGGAGCCGCCATCGCACCGTGGCGCCCCACCGCGGTGCGGTGGGGCGCCACGGTCCTCGGTTCAGCTGAGGATGGGTCGCATGATGTTCCAGCCGGTGCCGATCTTCACACGGGGCAGGAGCCACCCGCCCACGCCGTCGCCCCTGTACATCCGGCCCGCCTGTGGTGTCGCGAGCCAAGGCTGCCGGCCCTGTCGCGGAGCTGTATCGGCGTCGATCCGGCACCCCACCACCTCCTTCGACGACCGTGGCAGAGTCGAGTGCACGGGGCCGTGTGGAAGCGTGTGGAGACGGTCCGGAGATCGCGGGCGATGCCGGGACGCACGTGGGTGGGCAGCATGGTGGGCGATGTACCGCCACCGCCGCTGACGACCACGGCGGGAGGCGCGATCGGTGCGGACCCGTCCGACCGGCATACTGCTCCGGGTGACGACACAGGCGCCTCCCGACGCGGTTCAGCGCCACGTGGTCCGCACCCTCGTGGGGACCCAGGTGCTCGGTGGCGTCGGCCTGTCGGCAGGGATCGCCGTCGGGGCACTCCTGGCCGAGGACGTGTCCGGGTCGGCCCAGTTCGCCGGGCTGGGCGGCACCTTCCAGGTGCTCGGCGCCGCGCTCATCGCGATCCCCATGTCGCGCGTCATGGCGGCCCGTGGTCGTCGACCCGGCCTCGTGCTCGGTTACGGCCTGGCCGCTGTCGGCGCCGTCGGGCTCATCACGGCGGGGGTCCTGCGCAGCTTCCCGCTGCTCCTCGTCGCGAGCGTCCTCTTCGGTGGCGCGACGGCGTCGAACAGCCAGAGCCGGTATGCCGCGGCCGACCTCGCGCTCCCGGCGCACCGTGCGCGCGACCTCAGCATCGTCGTGTGGGCGACGACGGTCGGTAGCGTCGTCGGCCCCAACCTCGCCGGCCCGAGCGCGCCGATGGCGACGGCCCTCGGCCTGCCGGTGCTCACCGGGCCGTTCCTCTTCTCGCTGCTCGGTCTGCTGCTGGCCATCGCCGTGATCGTGCTGCGGCTGCGTCCCGACCCCCTCGTCGAGGCACGGCGCCGCAGGGTCGCCGACGGCGACGACACCGGCCCGGCCCACGGCTCGGTGGCCCGAGGGCTGCGCGTGGCGGCCTCCATCCCTGCGGCACGCCTGGGCATGGCGACCCTGGCCCTGGGCCACGTGGTGATGGTGAGCCTCATGGTGATGACGCCCCTGCACATGGCGCACGGCGACGCGGGGCTCGAGGTCATCGGGTTCGTCATCAGCATCCACATCCTCGGGATGTTCGCGTTCTCACCGCTCACCGGCCTGGCGGTCGACCGCTTCGGTGGTCGAGCGGTGGCCGTGCTCGGCTCGGTCGTGCTGTCGGCGGCGACGCTGCTCGCGTCGGCTTCGCCCGAGGGGGAGTCGGCGGCGCTCATGGCCGGCCTGTTCCTCCTCGGACTCGGGTGGTCGTGCACCCTCGTCGCGGGGTCCACGCTGCTCACGGCGGCGGTGCCGGCGCACGAGCGACCCGGTGCGCAGGGCGCGTCCGACCTGCTCATGGGTCTCATGGCGGGTGCGGGCGGGGCGATCGCCGGCGTGGTGGTCGACCGCGCGAGCTTCGAGGCGCTGGCGCTGGCGGCACTCGCGGTCGCGGTGGCGATCGGGCTCGCCGCGGCCCTGTCGAGCGCCCGGCCCGGTCCCGCCGAGGCCTGAGAGTGCGGACGGGCCCGACCGGCCCGGCCCGACCTGCAGCCGACCCACCACCCCACCTGAGCGGTCCGCGCGGTCCACGTTGTTAGCCTGCTGAGGTGAGCGACCACCCCCCGACGCGTGACGAGGCCACCCTCGTCGAGGGCGGTCCGGCCCCGGCCGTCGTGCCCGATCCCGCCCCACGACCCGAGGAGCCCGAGGACCCCCGTGCCGCCCGGGTGGCCACGGCCCGTGACGCCTGGACCCGTCACCTCGTCGACCTCGGCGGCCGCAACACCCTCCTGTGGTACCGAGACCTCCCGAGCGGCACGCTCGACCTCACGACGGCGCACCCGGGCGGTGTCGCCAGCCTCCTGGCCGGCCGCCAGCCCCGGCTGTCCGACCTCGTGCGCGAGCCGACGGCCCGCGAGGACGCCCGTCGGCGCGCCCGGGCGATCGCGGCCAAGAGCCGCGAGCTCGCCGAGGAGCGCGGCATCCTCACCTGCTTCCTCGCCATCGGCATGGCCAGCTGGGCGGTGCGCCTGCCCGACGGGCGGACCGCGCCGCGCTCACCGGCAGCCCCCGTGCTGCTGCGGTCGTGCGCGCTGCGGGCCACGGGGGCCGCCCACGGCGACTACCAGCTCGACCTCGGGCCCGAGTTCGAGCTCAACCCCGTGCTCGTGAACTACCTCGAGAGCGAGCAGGGCATCTCGCTCGACGTGGACGCCCTCGAGGCACTGGCCACCTCGGGGTCGACGTTCGACCCCTATCCCCTCTACGCGGCCCTCGGCAAGGCGTGCGCGGCCGTGCCCGACTTCTCGGTGACGCCGCGCCTGGTGATCGGCAGCTTCTCCTACGCCAAGCTCCCGATGGTCGCCGACCTCGCCGCGCAGGGCGACGCCCTGGCCGACCACGACGTCGTCGCCGCGCTCGCGGGCGACCCCGACGCGCTGCGGGCCGTGCGCTCCGAGCTCGACCGGAGCCGCGTCGACCTCGACGACCCCGAGCGCGACCTGCTCGTGCTCGACGCCGACAGCAGCCAGCAGGAGGCCATCGAGGCGGTGCGCGCCGGGTCGCACCTCGTCGTCCACGGCCCGCCCGGCACCGGCAAGTCGCAGACGATCGCCAACCTCATCGCCACGCTCGCCGCCGACGGCAAGCGGGTGCTGTTCGTCGCCGAGAAGCGCGCGGCCATCGACGCCGTCGTCGGCCGCCTCGACCGCGTCGGCCTGGGCGACCTCGTGCTCGACCTGCACGCCGGAGCCCACGGCCGCCGCCGGGTCGCCCGTGAGCTCGTCGACGGGCTCGAGCGCCTCGGCCGGGGAGCGACCGACGGCCGTGGCTCGGGATCGGATGCCGTGGCCGCGGCGACCCGGGTGGCGGCCCCGGCGGCGGCCCGTCGGGCTGCCGCCCACCAGCTGGGCGACCACGTGCGCGCCCTGCACGACCTGCGCGAGCCCTGGGGCGTGTCGCTGCACGAGGTGCAGGAGGCCGTCTCGGCGTTCGCGGCGCTGCCCACGCCGCCGCGCTCGCGGGTGCGACTGCGCGGTGAGACCCTCGCCGCCCTGGACCGCGAGGCAGCCGCCGGCGTGGCGGCCGCGGTGACCACGGTCGCGTCGTTGGCCGACTGGGACGAGGGCGGGGCCGACGACCCGTGGTTCGGGGCGGGCATCCGCACCGCCGACGAGGCCTCCGAGGCGCGGGAGCGGGTGGCGCGGCTCGACGGCGGGGGAGTCGACGACACGGCGCGGACGCTGGCCGAGGTGTTCCGCGGCATCCAGCTGCCCGCGGCCCCCACGACGAGTGACTGGGGGCGGGTTCTCGCCACGGTCGGCGACGTGCGCGACACCCTCGAGACGTTCCGGCCCGAGGTGTTCGACATCCCGCTCGACGACCTCGTGGCGGCGACCGGCAGCTCGGCCCACCGCCGGGCCACCGGCTCCGACCTGGGGTTCCTCGACCGGTGGCGGCTGCGGCGCCAGGCGCGGGCGCTGCTGCGACCCGGACGCCCGCCGGCCGACCTGCACGCCGCGCTGGCTGCCGCGAGCGAGCAGCGGGTGGTGTGGCGGCAGCTCGCCGGCTCGGGTGGCCGACCCGAGATCCCCGTCGAGCTGGACCGGGCGCACGTGGCGCACGCCGCGCTCGTCGACGACCTCGACTGGCTCGACGACCGGCTCCTCCACGGCGAGCCCGCAGACGGCACCCCGGGTGCCCCGGGCGCATCCGGCGACCGCCCGGGTGACTCCTCGGGCGCGAAGCGTCTCGTCGACCTCGACGTCGCGACGCTGCGCGACCGTGTCGCCACGCTGGCCGCCGCCATTCCGCGGCTGGCGGTGGTGCCCACCGTGCGCGAGGCGCTCGACCGGCTCACGGCATCCGGCCTGCGGCCCCTCGTCGACGACCTGCGCGCCCGCCGCGTGCCGGCCGAGCAGGCCACGGCCGAGGTCGAGTGGGTCTGGTGGTCCTCGCTCGCCGACGAGGTGGCGCTGCGCGACCCGCTCGTCGCGGCGCACGACGGCCGCGCGCTCACCCGCGCGATCGGCGAGTTCGCCGCAGCCGATCGTGCGGTGGTGAGGGAGAACGCTGCTCGCGTCATCGCGGCCGTCGCCGACCGTGTCGCCGAGGTCACACGGGAGAAGCCCGAGCAGGAGACGTTCCTGCGTGCGGAGGCGGCCCGGTCACGTCGGCTCGCACCGCTGCGCGACCTCGTGCCCCGCTGCCCCGACCTCGTCACCGCGGTGCGCCCCTGCTGGGTGATGAGCCCGCTCGTCGTCGCGTCGGTGCTGCCGCCGGGCACGTGGTTCGACGTCGTGGTCTTCGACGAGGCCTCCCAGGTGCCACCGGCGGAGGCGGTGTCGGCCATCTCACGGGCCCGCCAGGTCGTGGTGGCCGGTGACTCGCGCCAGCTGCCCCCCACGACGTTCTTCACGACGGCAACCGACGGCGACCCGTCATCCGTCGGGGCGGAGGAGGCCATCACCGAGGGCGTCGAGTCGATCCTCGACGTGCTCGCCGCCGCCCTGCCCAGCCGCCGTCTCACGTGGCACTACCGCTCGCTCGACGAGCGCCTCATCGCCTTCGCCAACGCCGAGGTCTACGAGGGCTCGCTCGTCACGTTCCCCGGCACCGGCACCGATCCCGTCGTGCGCCACGTGCTCGTGGACGGCCACGGCATCGTCGCCGAGGGCGAGGCGGCGGTCGAGACCACCACCAGCGAGGTCGACCGGGTCGTCGAGCTCGTCCTCGAGCACGCCCGCTCCACCCCCGACCGCTCCCTCGGCGTCATCGCGCTCGGCAGCACCCACGCGACGCGGGTCGACGAGGCATTGCGCCGGGCGCTCGGGGGCGTCGAGGAGGACGTGCTGGGGTTCTTCGACGAGAACCGTCCCGAGGCGTTCTTCGTCAAGAACCTCGAGCGCGTGCAGGGCGACGAGCGCGACGACGTCATCCTCACGGTCGGCTACGGCAAGACGCCCCACGGCCGCGTGCTGCACCGGTTCGGTCCGCTCAACATCGAGGGCGGCGAGCGGCGCCTCAACGTCGCGATCACCCGCGCCCGTCGGTCGATGACCGTCGTGTCGTCGATCGCGGCCGGTGACCTCGACCCCACGCGGCTGCGGGCGCGCGGGGCGGTCATGCTCCGCGACTACCTCGCGTATGCCGCGGGGGCTCCCCTTCCCGGGGTGGCGGCCGAGAGCACGCTCGCCACGGCCGCGTCGGAGCCGGCGGCGACGTCGGCTCCGGACGCCGAGGCGGGTG
>DATITJ010000236.1:0-4556 GCA_035467935.1 Ornithinibacter sp. | reverse complement strand
ACCGCGCCGTGGAAGCAGATCGTCGCGGCCGCCGGTGCCGGCGCGGGCGCGGCGCTGTCGGCGTTCGACCACCTCATCCGCACCTCGGCCCCGGATGCGTCGGACGTCGACGAGGCCGCCGCCCACGCCTGAGGGTCATCTCATCCCGCAAGCCCCCACCTCACCCGAGAAGCGCCGCCGCGGCCGCGGTGCGCACCTCGTCGGCGCAGGCTTCCACCTGCTGCGCGATCTGGTCGGCGGGCAAGGCGCCGAGGATGTCGTGGAGTGCGGACGTGGGGGTCCTTCTCGCCGGGGGGCGGACCGGCTCCGCGCCACGGCACCAGCCCATCGGCGGGGTCACGCACACCACAGGGTTCGGCCGGGACAGCGGCCCGGGAACGGGTGCATGATCAGGGTATGACCCGCGCAGCCCAGGACCGCACCCTCGTCCTCCTCCGCCACGCGAAGGCCAAGCAGCAGGGCTGGGACGACGACCACGAGCGCGAGCTCAGCGGGCGAGGTCGCCGCGACGCCGCGGCCGCGGGCCACTGGCTCGTCGAGCACGGCTACGGCATCGACGAGGTGCTGTGCTCGACGTCGGAGCGCACGCAGCAGACCGCCGAGGCCATCTGGGACGGCGGGTGCCCGGAGACCGAGGTCCACCTCGACCGGCGCATCTACCTCGCCCCTCCCGAGCGGCTGCTCGACGTGATCCACGAGGCCGACGAGGACGCCGACGTGCTCATGGTCGTCGGGCACGCGCCCGGCATCCCCGCCCTGGCCGAGATGCTCTGCGACGGCGAGGGCAGCTCCGACGGTCACCGAGCCATGGCTGACGGCTTTCCGACGTGTGCCGTCGCGGTGCTCCACTACGCGGGCCGGTGGTCGGACCTCGCCTTCGGCGATGCCCGGCTCGAGCGGTTCCACGTGTGCCGCGCCGGCGGCTGACCCCCCGGTCGGCGCCGTCCGACCCCGACCTCTCCACCCACCCGCAGGAGGCACACCATGAGCTCAGGACGACAGCGGTGGAACGACCTCTCACCGACCCAGCGCGCGCTCGTGGTCGCGCTCGGCGTCGTCGACGCCGGTCTGCGCGCGTGGGCCCTGGTCGACCTGAAGAACCGCCCGGCCGACGAGGTCAACGGGCCCAAGGCCGCGTGGGGACTGGCGCTGACCGTGGTGAGCTCCGCGGGCGCGCTGCCGACCGCCTACCTCCTGCTCGGCCGACGGCACCGGCACCTGCTCCCGCTGGACTGACCTACGCCGGCGCCGCGGGCAGCTGATCCGGCTCGCCCTCGTCCACCGCGTTCGTGTCGGCGGCCTCGGCGCCCCACCGGCGGAGGACCTCGATCACGGTGAGCGCGAGGGCCACGAGCACGGCGATGACGAGCACCCCGCCCGCACTCGGCCGGTCCCCCACGAGCACGGCCAGCACGGCGAGCCCGCCGACCGCGAGCCGCAGCCCGGTGGCGTTGGCGTGCGCGAAGCGGCTGACCGACCCGAGCGCGCCCGTCGGGCGGCGGGTGGCGCCGGCCAGCCGGCCCGGCACCGACCGCACGGCCGCCGCCGCGCTGGAGGGTCCGGCGACCCAGGCAGCGAGGGCGATGACGAGGAAGAGCACCGCCGACGAGCGCACCCAGAGCCGGAGCGGCATCGTCACCGTGTCGAAGAGGACCTGCCCCACCTCGGGCACGACGAGCGCCTGCTCGAGGTCGTCGAGGTAGAGGGCCCGCAGCACCTGCACCCCGAGGAGCAGCAGTACCAGCGAGCCCACGACCATGGAGGCGCCGATGGCGAGCGCCCGGCGCCGAGCCGGGGCCAACGCCACCCCGGCCACGAGCAGCAGGATCGCGGTGATCGGGAGCACGGTGTGCAGCAGGTCGAGCATCCGCACGGCGGACTGGGCGTTGGCGAGGTCGGCGCTGTCGAGCACGACGAACTGCGCGTTGACGGCGGGGATGCGGTCGGCGAACGGCACGCCGCGCTCGACGAGCACCGGCTTGATCACCTCGATGAAGGCCGCCAGGTTGACCGACACGCGCCCGTCGACGACGGACACCCCGGCGGTGGTCTCGCCCGTCAGCGCCGCGACGAGGCGGGCGTGCGCCTCGCGGTTGGCGGCGACCCAGGCGTCCTCGAAGGTGTCGGAGGCGACGAGGGTGCTCACCTGCTCCTGGGTGAAGCCCTTGATGGCGTTGGAGATCGGCTCGGCGAACGTCGTCAGGTCCACGGGCAGGCGCTCGGTGACCCCCTCGACCCGAGGGCGCTCCGCGATGGCGCCGAGCGTCGTGGCGGTGAGGTCTTCGACGCGCAACGCCTCGAAGACGGCATCCGTGACGCGCCGGGAGATCTCCTCCTGCACGGCGGGGTCCTCGGCGAGCGGCGCGACCATGGAGACGTACTCGTCGGTCTCGAGCAGGGTCGCGTTCGACCACGTCGCCAGCGCCGAGAGCGGCGCGAGGAGCGCGGCGACCAGCATGAGGACGATCGCCCCCGCCCATCGCCCGCGCTGCGGATGCCGGGGGGCCACGACCGTCTCGTCCGTCCCCGAGGTGCCCACCTCCCGGGCCGCCACCACGGCACGCAGCCGCTCGAGCTCGGCCCGCTCGTCGAGGTTGAGGGGCTGGGTGTCCGCGGCTCCATCGGTGCTGCTCATCGGCCGTCCTTGTCCGTGGCGGCCCCGGCCCGGGCCACGACGGCCCGTGGTGAGCACCACCTCACCCTTCGAACCTAGGGAGCCGAAGCACGCGGATCGTCACCCCGCACGGGTGAACCGGCAGGCCGGGCCTCAGCGGCTGGTGCTGTCGACGGGGAGGTCTGCGGACGCGACGACCCACCGCCAGAACGCGTTCCGCTCGTCCTCGCTGGGTCGGGTGCGCCCGAGCACGCTCGTCGGCCGCCGCCGCCGGTCGTGCCACAGGTGGCCGGATGCTGGTACCGGCTCGCTCGCCACGACCCACGTCGTCGTGTCCGTGCCGGCGGCATCGGTGCGCAGCACCGGGCGGAGGAGGGACGCGAACCGGGGGAGCGAGGTGTCGAGCCCGGGGGTGCTCGCCCAGCCGGGGTGCGTCGCGTGCACGGTGACGCCGGAGGGCGCCCAGCGCTCGGCGAGCACGGGGAGCAGCTCGACCTGGCCGCGCTTGCTGCGGGCGTAGGCGACGGCACCGGCATAGTCGCCGCGCAGGAACTGGGGGTCGTCGGCCGGCAGCGCCTGCGTGTACATCCCGCCCGACGTCACGAACACGACGCGACCGGCATCCGCGGACAGCGAGGGCAGCAGGAGCTCGGTCATGAGCACCGGCCCGAGCACGTGCAGGGCCATCGTCAGCTCGTGGCCCTGGGCCGACTCGGTGCGCGACTCCGGCAGCGCGCCCGCGTTGTGCACCAGAGCCCGCAGAGGCAGCCCGGCCTCGAGGAACGACGCGCAGAACGACCGCACCGAGCCGAGGTCGGAGACGTCACAGACCCACACCCGCGCCGCCCCGGAGCGGTCCACCGCCGCGTCGACCTCGTCGGCCACCCGTTCACCCCGCGAGGCCGAGCGCACGACGAGGTGCACGGTGGCCCCGAGAGCGGCGAGGTCGAGCGCGGTGCGGCGCCCGAGCCCGGAGGAGGCCCCGGTGACGGCGACGTGCCGCCCGGCCAGCACCCCGGGGCGCGGGTCGGCGGGCCACGTCGGGAGGCGACGGCGCACGGCATACCCGAGGGCCGTGAACCCGGGGGCGACCGTGCGGTCGAGCGCGGTGTCGAGCGTGCGGGAGGCCCGGGCGACCAGGGAGCCGCTCACATCAGGGCCCGCATCGCGGCGGCGGCACCGCGGAGGTAGCCCTCGACGAGCGCGCGCTCGTCGTCGGTCAGGGAGGAGTCGATCTCGGCGAGCCCGGCGAACATGGGGGCGAGCCGGGTGAGCACCTCGAGCCGCCCGGACTCGGTGATGACGACCTCGGTGCGGCGGCGGTCGCCGGGGTGTGCGCGCCGCTCGGCGGGGCCCCGGGCGACGAGCCGGTCGACGACCCCCGAGGACGCGGCCGAGGTGACCCCGAGCTCGCGGGCGAGCTCGACCGGGCCCATGGGGGAGCCCATGAGGTGGCGCAGCGAGTGCAGCTCGGAGACCGACAGGCCCGCCCTGCGGGCCACCTCGTGCGGCACCTGCCCGGCGACGTCGACGAGCTCCTGGAGCGCCTCGAGCGAGCCGGAGGGGCGGTACCCGGGCACGACGGACCGGACGTCGGTCCCGGCGTCCGCCGCAACCTTCGACACGGCCTCGCGGGACGTGCCGCGGCTTGCGGCGCGCTGTGGGCGTTCCCTCATATCCCTCACCTACTTAGTAACCAGGTGAATCACCACCTGAGTGATCACTCTAGCAAGGGAGAGTGCCGATGGGCAGGGTCGCGCACCTCATCACGCGCAGGTGGGTGGCCGGGCTGCTGGCCCTCTTCGCCATCCTCGGAGCCGGTGCCGTGATCGGCCTCGTCGGCCAGGCCGAGGGGCCCCGACCGCCGTCGCCGCCCTCTCGGACGGCACCGACAGCAAGGCCGCCGCCGAGCTGCGCGCCCAGCTGCCCGAGGCCGAGGGCT
>DATITJ010000235.1:0-6265 GCA_035467935.1 Ornithinibacter sp. | reverse complement strand
ATCCGCCAGAGCCTGGGCGTGGTCGCGGTCATCAGCCCGTTCAACTTCCCGGCCATGGTGCCGCTGTGGTTCGTGCCGATCGCCATCGCGTGCGGCAACGCGGTCGTCATCAAGCCCAGCGAGAAGGACCCCTCGGCCGTCCATGCCATCGCCGCGCTGTGGAAGGAGGCCGGGCTGCCCGACGGGGTGCTCAACGTCGTCCACGGGGACAAGGAGGCGGTCGACGCCCTGCTCACCCACCCGGACGTCAAGGCGGTCTCCTTCGTCGGGTCGACCCCCGTCGCGAGGTACGTCTACGAGACGGGCACCGCCCACGGCAAGCGCGTCCAGGCCCTGGGTGGGGCGAAGAACCACATGCTCGTGCTCCCCGACGCCGACCTCGACCTCGCGGCCGACGCCGCCGTCAACGCCGGCTTCGGTTCGGCGGGTGAGCGGTGCATGGCCATCTCGGCGCTCCTTGCCGTCGAGCCGGTCGCCGACGAGCTCGTCAGCAAGATCACCGACCGCATGGGCAAGCTCGTCACCGGCGACGGGACGCGCGGCTGTGACATGGGCCCGCTCGTCACCGCGCAGCACCGCGACAGGGTCACCTCCTACCTCGACGCGGGAACCCAGGCGGGCGCCACGCTCGTCGTCGACGGCCGCGACGGCGACGCCGACGCCGACGGCGAGGGCTACTTCCTCAAGCCCACCCTGTTCGACCACGTCACCACCGACATGTCGATCTACCAGGACGAGATCTTCGGCCCGGTGCTCTCCGTGGTGCGGGTGAAGTCCTACGACGAGGGCCTGAAGATGATCAACGACAACCCCTACGGCAACGGCACCGCGATCTTCACCAACGACGGTGGGGCGGCCCGCCGCTTCCAGAACGAGGTCGAGGTCGGCATGGTCGGCATCAACGTGCCGATCCCCGTGCCGATGGCCTACTACTCGTTCGGGGGCTGGAAGAACTCCCTCTTCGGCGACAGCCATGCCCACGGCATGGAGGGCGTCAACTTCTTCACCCGCGGCAAGGTCGTGACCTCACGGTGGCTGGACCCCAGCCACGGCGGCATCGAGCTCGGCTTCCCCCAGAACACCTGACCGTCAGGCGCGGGCGGCGGCGCGCAGGAGCGAGGTCAGCCCCGCGAGGTCGGGCGATGCGGCGCGCACGGCATCCAGGTCCACGCCGCGTCCGGCGGCGATGACCTGGCCGGCAGCGCGCACGGGCCGCGCGATGGTCGGTCCGTGCGCGGCACCGCACGCGGCCACGAGCCGGTCACCCACCAGGGAGAGCACGAGCAGGCCGCCCGGCACGTCGATCACCTCCTCGCGGGCTCGGGCGGGGGCGACACCCATCGCCTGCACCGTCGCGTCGTACTGGTCGGACCACCACCACGGCACGTCGGTGAACGCGTCGTCCTGCCCGAGCATCGCGTGGGCGGCGACCTCGCCCTGGCGACCGGCCGCCGTGAACGACTCGAGCCGGATGCCGTGCGCCTCACCCGGGTGCTGCATCCGCACCGCGTCGCCGGCCGCGAACACCGCGGGGTGCGACGTGCGTCCGGAGGGGTCCACGAGGATGCCGTCGTCGACGTCGAGCCTGGCCGCCCTGGCCAGGTCGTCGCGCGGCACGATGCCGATGCCGACGACGACCGCGTCGGCCGGCAGCACCGTGCCGTCGGCGAGCCGCACGCCGGTGACGGCGCCACGCTCGCAGCGCAGCACGGCGTCCGGTGCGGTGCCCGTGCGCACGACGACCCCGTGCTCCTCGTGGAGGGCGACGAGCCACTGGCTCACCGCGGCGGGCACGCCTCGCGAGAGCACCCGGGGTGCGGACTCGACGACCTGGACCTCCACCCCTCGCGCGGTGGCGGCGGCGGCAACCTCCAGCCCGATGACGCCACCGCCGATGACGACGACCCGCTGCGCGTCGTCCAGGGCGGCGGAGAGAGCCGCCGCGTCGGTCGTGTCGCGCAGGTGGTGCACACCCGGGCCGTCGGAGCCCGGGAGCGCCAGCCGACGGGGCCGCGCCCCGGTCGCGAGGAGCACCGACTCGAAGAGCACCTCCTCACCCGAGGCCGTCGTCAGTCGCCGGGCATCGGGATGCAGGGCGACGACGTCCGATCCGGTGCGGACCTCGATGTGGTCGCGCCACTGCGCCCCGGCGGGCCACACCTCGGGCACGACCGCGCCGGGTCGCAGCAGGACGTCCTTGGAGAGCACCGTGCGGTCAGAGGGGGCCCGGTCCTCGGCGGTGAGGAGCACGACCTGCCGGCCGGCCTCCGCCAGGGCGCGCGCGGCGGCACCCGCTGCGGGACCGCCGCCGACCACGGCATCCGGACGACCGGACGTGGTCATCGGCCGGCTCGCATGCTGGCGGAGGTCGGCTGCATGGCTACCACGCTAGCCGGGGGCTTCAGCCGAGCAGGAGGACGAGCGCCGACAGGGCCGAGGCGAGCAGCACCGCGAGGTCGAAGGTGCGCTGGCTGATCAGCCGCACCGTCGCGTAGCCGAGCAGGCCGCCGGCGAGCACCACCGGTGACAGCAGTGCCGCACGGGCGACGTCGTCGAGGTGCAGCAGCCCGAGGCCGACCGAGAACGGCACCTTGACGAGGTTGACGATGAGGAAGAACCACGCGTTGGTCCCGACGAACCGGCGCTTGTCGATGCCGGCCGCCGACAGGTAGAGGGTCATGACGGCGCCGGCGGCGTTGGCGGTCATCGTCGTGAACCCCATGGCACCCCCGGCGGTCCAGGCGACGGCCGGATGCCGGTGCACCTGCGAGGTCTCACCCTCGGCACTGCGGGCCTTGACCCACAGCTGGAGGAGCACCAGCACGAGGAGCACGGCCCCGATCGAGCGGCGCAGCGTCGTGTCGTCGACGGCCCGCAGGAACAGGCTGCCCAGCACGAGGCCCGGAAGCACGGCCGGGAGCAGGCGCCGGATGAGCGACCAGTCGGGGTCGCCCCGGTAGTGCCAGCAGGCGATGACGTCGCCGACGATGAGCACGGCGAGGATCGCCGCGGTGGACTGGCGGGCCGGCAGCAGCGTCGTGAAGATCGCGACGGAGACGACGGCGAGGCCGCCGATCGCCGTCTTGGAGAACCCGATGACCAGTGCGGCGACGGCCATGAGGGCCGCCGCCGCGACGGACCCTCCGAGCAGCTCCACGCACCCTCCCGGCAACCGTCGTGGGCCTGTGCCCGCACGCGAAGGCTAGGCGACGAGGGTGTGCCCGGAGAGCGCCCCGCTCAGAATCGACCGAGCGACTTCTTCTTCCTCGACTTCGCGAGGGCGGCACGCACGATGTCCCGGCGGCGGCGGCCCGGGACCTTGTTGGGCAGCGAGAGCTCGACGACCTTCCAGTAGACCGAGGCGGCCTGCTTGCCGAGGGAGCCGGTGACGTAGGGCAGGTCGTGCCGCTCCATGAGGTCGCGGATGCGGGGCGCGATCTCGCCGTAGCGGTTGCTCGGCATGTCGGGGAAGAGGTGGTGCTCGATCTGGTGGCTGAGGTTGCCGGACATGACGTGCATGGCCTTGGAGCCGCTGATGTTGCCCGAGCCGAGCATCTGGCGCACGTACCAGTCGCCGCGGGTCTCGCCCTCGATCGAGGCCTTCTCGAACGTCGCGATGCCGGGCGGGAAGTGGCCGCAGATGATGACGGTGTTGGTCCACACGTTGCGCACGAGGTTGGCGACGACGTTCGCGGTGAGCGTGGTGCGGGCCGAGCCCGTGACCGAGGCCAGCGCCGGGTGGGCGACGTAGTCCTTGGTGGCCTGGCGCTTGATCTTGGCCACGACCTCCTTGGCGTCGCTGCGGAACTTCGCCTTCTCCTCCTCGCTCATCCGGTTCTTCTTCGCCAGGTAGCCGCCCAGCTCGAGGTCGTACGCCGCGATGGAGTACTCGAAGAGCAGGGCGTTGCCGACGTGCCAGATCGGCTGGAAGAGGAAGAACGGGGCCCACCGCTGGTCCTCGTCGACCCGCAGGATGCCGTAGCCGAGGTCGTTGTCGCGGCCCAGCACGTTGGTGAAGGTGTGGTGGATCTCGTTGTGGCTGTGCTTCCACTGCGAGGACGGCGAGGCGTTGTCCCACTCCCACGCGGTCGAGTGGATCTTCGGGTCACGCATCCAGTCCCACTGGCCGTGCATGACGTTGTGGCCGATCTCCATGTTCTCGAGGATCTTGGCGACCGACAGGCCGGCCGTGCCGATCCACCAGGCCGGGCGGACACCCTTGACCTTGACGTTCGAGAACAGCAGCACGGCGCGGCTGCCGACCTCGAGGTAGCGCTGCACCGCGATGACCTTGCGGATGTAGGCGGCGTCACGGGCGCCGCGGCTGTCCATGACCTCCTTGCGCAGGGCGTCGAGCTCGACGGCGATGTTCTCGATCTGCTCGGGGGTCAGGTGAGCGGCCGGGTCGGGCCGGCCCGACTTCTTGTGGGCGGGACGCTGCGGGCGCGGGGTCGCGCTGGTCACCGACAGTCGGGAGTTGATGCCGTGCGCCTTCGTGGAGGCGTGGGTGGAGCCGGCGTGGTGCGGCTCGGTGGGGGAGATGCTGCGGCGCTCGGGGGCGAGGGTCATGGGGAGGTCCTTCCGGTTCTCGCGGGCGGGCGGGCTGGTGGTTCGGATGCCGTGGTGGCTGGCGTGGTGGGCCAGGGCTAGAGCTCGATGTCGCACGAGCCGGCGACGGCGTTGACGCAGGTCTGCACCGGCAGCTCGTCGCCGGGCTCGACGACGGTGATCTCACCGGTGCGCAGGTCGCGGATCGCGCCCTGGCGCATCGTGACGACGCAGCCGAAGCAGATGCCCATGCGGCAGCCGCTCGGCATGAGGACGCCGGCCTCCTCGCCGGCGTCGAGGATCGGGGTGCCGCCGTCGGCGTCGACGGTGACGTCGCTGCTGAGGAAGGTGATCTCGCCGCCCTCGCCCGGCTCGACGACCGTCGGGCGGAACCGCTCGGTGTGCAGGCGGTCGGCGACGCCGGCTCCCGCCCAGTGGGCCTGCGCGGCGTCGAGGAGGCCGGTGGGGCCACAGGCCCACACCTCGCGCTCGCGCCAGTCGGGCACGAGGGTGTCGAGGCGGTCGAGGTCGAGCACCCCGTGCTCGTCGTCGAGGTTGAGGGAGAGCGCGAGGCGGCCCGACTCGGCATACGACTGCAGCTCCTCCGCGAAGATGACGTCGGATGCCGTCGGTGCGCAGTGCACGTGGGCGACGTCGGCAAGCTCGCCGAGGTGGTTGCGCAGCATCCCCATGACGGGGGTGACGCCGCTGCCGGCGGTGAGGAAGAGCACCCTCGCCGGGGCCGGGCTCGGCAGGGTGAAGTCGCCGGTGGCCTGGTCGAGCATGACCAGGGTGCCGGCGCCGGTGTTGCGCACGAGGTGGTTGCTGACCTTGCCGTCGGGGATCGCCTTGGTCGTGATGGCGATGCAGCCCGCCGGGATGCCGGCCGCGGGCGAGCCGTCGGCGCGGTGCGTGAGGCTGTAGGCGCGCCAGTGCCGCACGCCGTCGATGTCGATGCCGATGCGGATGTACTGCCCGGGCACGTGTCCCGACCAGCCGCGACCCGGGCGGATCACGACGGTGACGGCGTCGGCGGTCTCGGGGCGCACCTCGATGATGCGGCCGCGCAGGTCTGCGCCGGCGCGCAGCGGGTCGACCAGGTCGAGGTAGTCCTCGGGCACGAGCGGGGTGGCCAGGGCCTCGGCCACCTTGCGGGCCCCGCGCAGGACGCCCCCGAGCGGGCCGGGGGCGTGGGCGCCGAGGCGGGCGCGGGGCCTCCCGGGTGCCGTGGTCGGTCGGTCGACGGTGGGTGCACTCACTACGCCAGCGTAACCTACGCGACCGTAACCTACGAAACCGTAACCACGAGGTGCCGCGGCGGCCTCACGGCACCCGCGTCAGTGGTCCCCGGCCATGAGGCGGCCGATCTCGGTGCGGTCGGCACCGCGCCCGGGCATCTGCGCGACGACCTTGCCGCCGTGGACGACGGCGATCCGGTCGGACAGCGACAGGATCTCGTCGAGCTCGGCCGAGACGAGGAGCACCGCGGCCCCGGCGTCCCGCGCGTCGACGATGCGGCGGTGGATGAACTCGATCGACCCGACGTCGATGCCGCGCGTGGGCTGGGCGGCCACGAGCAGCTTGGGCCTGGAGGACATCTCGCGCGCGACGACGACCTTCTGCTTGTTGCCGCCCGACAGCGACGCCGAGCTCTGGTGGGCGCTCGAGGAGCGGATGTCGAACTCCGCGCGCACCGCCTCGGCGTGCTCCGTGACCT
>DATITJ010000234.1:0-3096 GCA_035467935.1 Ornithinibacter sp. | reverse complement strand
GGGGTCAGTGACCCATGCCCAGGCCGCCGTCGACGGGGATCACGGCCCCGGAGATGTAGGCGGCCTCGGGGCTGGCGAGGAAGCGCACCGTGGCGGCGACCTCCTCGGCGGTGGCGAAGCGGCCGGCGGGGATGGCCGCCTGGTAGGTCTTGCGGGTCTCCTCGGGCAGGACCGCCGTCATGTCGGTCTCGACGAAGCCCGGCGCCACGACGTTCGCGGTGATGCCACGGCCGCCGAGCTCGCGGGTGATCGAGCGCGCCAGACCGACCAGGCCGGCCTTGCTCGCGGAGTAGTTGGCCTGGCCGGGGCCGCCGTAGAGCCCCACGACGCTGGAGATGAGGATGATCCGGCCGCGGCGGAGCCGGATCATGCCCTTGCTCGCCCGTCGGGCGCACCGGAAGGACCCGGTGAGGTTGGTGTCGACGACGGTGTCCCAGTCCTCGTCGCTCATCCGCATGAGCAGGCCGTCCTTGGTGACGCCGGCGTTGGCGACGAGCACCTCGACCGGGCCGCCGAGCTTCTCCTCGGCCTCGGTGAACGCCGCGTCGACCGACGCACTGTCGGTGACGTCGCAGCGGACCCCGATGAGGCCCTCCGGCGCGTCGCCGGAGCGGTGCGTCACGGCGACGGTGTCGCCCGCCTCCGCGAACGACCTCGCGATCGCGAGACCGATGCCGCGGTTGCCGCCGGTGACGAGGACGGTGCGTGGCTCGCTCATGCTGTCGAACCTAGTGGACTACCGCTGGGTAGCCGGAGCCGGGCGACATACAGTGGACCGGTGCCCACGACCCGCCCGCAGACCAGCTCACCGCAGTCGGTCACGAGCGCGCCCGAGTCCCGGACCGAGGACCAGGCCAGGCGCCTGAAGCAGTACCTCGTGACGATGGGCATCCGCACCGCCTGCTTCGTCCTGCTCGTGGTCATCGACCACCCGGTGCGCTGGGTCTTCGCGTTCGGGGCGGTCTTCCTCCCCTTCTTCGCGGTCGTCGCGGCGAATGCCGTGAAGCCGCGGGTCGCGGGTCGGGTGCGCCCGGTGCTGCCGACCGTCGACGACACCCGTCAGATCACCCGGGGACCCTCGGACTCAGCCGCCGATCGCTGACATCGGGCGCTGCGGCTGCTCGAAGTCGGGCCGGTCGATGCCGTGCCCGGCCTTCTTCACCCACATCTCCGCGATGACGAGGTCGGCCAGCTCGGTGTCGCTCGCCCCGTCGCGCATCGGGCCGCGAAGGTCGACCTCCTGCCGCGCGAACAGGCAGTTGCGCAGCTGGCCGTCGGCGGTGAGCCGGGCCCGGTCGCAGGCGCCGCAGAACGGCGCCGTGACGCTCGCGATGACGCCGACGGTCTCGGGGCCGCCGTCGACGAGGAACAGCTCGGCCGGGGCGCTCCCCCGCTCCGGCACCGGGGCCAGCCGGAAGCGCTCGCCGAGGCGCTCGAGGATCTCCGCCTGCGACACCATCTGCGCGCGGTCCCACTCGTGCTGGGCGTCGAGCGGCATCTGCTCGATGAAGCGCAGCGCGTAGCCGCGGTCGAGGCACCACTGGAGCAGGTCGGCGACGTCGCCGTCGTTGACCCCCCGCATGGCGACGGCGTTGACCTTGACCGGCGCGAGCCCGGCATCCGACGCGGCCTTCAGACCGGCCACGACGTCCTGGAGACGGTCACGGCGGGTGAGGTCGCTGAACTGTCGCGAGTCGATGGTGTCGAGGCTGACGTTGACGCGGTCCAGACCGGCGGCCGCGAGGGGCGCGGCGAGCCGGTCGAGCCCGATGCCGTTGGTGGTCATCGCGATGCGCGGTCGCGGCTCGAGCGTGGCGATGCGGCCCACGACGTCGACCAGGCTGCGGCGCAGGAGCGGCTCACCCCCGGTCAGGCGGACGTTCGTCACGCCCATCCCGACCATGATCCGCACGAGGCGCACCAGCTCGTCGTCGGTGAGCATCTCGGGCTTGGGCAGCCAGTCCAGCCCCTCCGCCGGCATGCAGTACGTGCATCGCAGGTTGCAGCGGTCGGTCACGGAGACGCGCAGGTCGCGACCCACCCGACCGAACTGGTCGAGCAGGCGCGGGGTGGGGAGGGCAGTCATAGGGGACCAATGTACGACGGGTACCGTGGCCGGGTGCTCAGGCGGCTCGTGACTCCTCGCTGGTTGGGCGCCCTCCTCCTCGCCGCCCTGTTCGCGGTCGCCTGCTACCACCTCGGCTGGTGGCAGTACGACCGCCACCTCGTCAAGGCCGAGCGCAACGAGCGGCTCGACGAGCACTACCGCGCCACACCGGTCCCGCTGGCGCAGGCGCTGGCCCCGGCCGGCCTCGACCCCGCCGACGAGTGGACCCGGGTCACCACCACCGGCAGGTATGCCGGCGGCCCGGTCTTCGTGCGCAGCCGCAGCCTCGAGGGCGAGACGGGTCTCGAGGTGCTGTGGGCGCTGCGCCCGGATGCCGGCGGCCCCGACCTCGTCGTCGACCGCGGCTGGGTGCCGCCGTCCGACGGCGGCGCCAGCGTGCTGCCGCAGGTGGCGCCGGCTCCCGGGGGAGAGGTGACCGTCACCGGCTGGGTGCGCAGCGGCGAGGCCTCGCGCGGGCGTGACCTGCCGTCCGGCCAGATCGCGAGCCTCAACCTCGCGGAGGCGGGGCGCGAGCTCGGCGCCGCCGCCGTGCTGCCCGGGTACGTGCTCCTCGAGAGGGAGTCCGTGCCCGACGGGTCGACCCCGGCCCGCCCGCAGCCGCTGGGCCAGCCCGACCGCAGCCTGGGCCCGCACCTGGCGTACGCCTACCAGTGGTGGCTCACCATGGCCGTCGGGTTCGTGCTCGTGTGGTTCGGCATCCGCCGGGAGGTCCGGGCCGCGGACCCCGTGAGGTACCCCCCGAAGGCGAGGAGGACCCGGATCTGGGACGAGGAGGACGAGTAGGCCTCGGCCCCGATCGAGCGTCCCGCTCCGGCCGGAGCGAAACCTCAGGCGAGCGTCTGGTCGAGGACCTCGCCGAGCTCGTCGTCGAACTGGGTGCGGTAGAGCTCGGCGTAGAGACCGTCCCCGGCGACGAGCTCGGCGTGCGTGCCGCGCTCGACGATGCCGCCGTCCGCGACGACGAGGAT
>DATITJ010000233.1:0-2065 GCA_035467935.1 Ornithinibacter sp. | reverse complement strand
ATCTCCATAGAGTTTCGGCTGTCATAGCGAAGGGGAAACGCCCGGCTCCATTCCGAACCCGGAAGCTAAGCCCTTCAGCGCCGATGGTACTGCACTGGTGACGGTGTGGGAGAGTAGGACGCAGCCGGACAAACATTCACGAAAGGGCCCACCAACACCACTGGTGGGCCCTTTCCGTGTACCCCGCAGCTTTCGCTGTCGTGCGGGAGACCACCGTTTCACGGTTGGGGTGCGGCCGTTCACCGTGTCCGGGTGGGCCGGCCCGCTCCGTATGCTGTCCGACGTCGGACGCGCTGCGGCCTCGCACCCGCCCGACGTCACATCGGCCCATGACCCGCCCGTCGGCGGGCGGGTCACGATCGAGGAGTTGATGGTTGTGTCCGACGAGAGCAGCGGTTCCCGCGGCGGAGCAGATCGTCCGGACCGTGGCCAGGGCGGGCGACCGCCTCGTCGCGACGGCGGGCGGCCTGCGAGCGGCGGCAGCGGTCGTCCTCCGAGCGGGGGCCGGCCGCCCGGGGGTGGCCGCTCCGGCGGCGCCGGCAGGCCGTCGCGTGACGGGGGCCGCCCACCCCGCGACTCGAGGGACGGTGCACGCCCCGCTCGCGAGGGCGGCCGGGACGAGCACGAGAACCGCGGTGGTGCGCGCCTGGCCCCCAAGGGTCCACGGCTGCCCGAGCCCCGCATCCCCGAGGGTGTGACCGGCAAGGAGCTCGACCGCTCCGTGCACCAGCAGCTGCGCACCCTGTCGAAGGAGAATGCCGAGGGGGTCGCCCAGCACCTCGTCATGGTCGCCGCGACCCTCGAGGCCGACGACATCGACTCGGCCCTGGCCCATGCCGAGACCGCGGTCCGCCGCGCCGGTCGCGTGCCCGCCGCGCGCGAGGCGCTCGGCATGGTGGCCTACCGGATGGGCGACTTCGCGCGCGCCCTCACCGAGTTCCGCACGGTCCGACGCCTCAGCGGGTCCTCGCACCTGCTCCCGCTCATGGTCGACTGCGAGAGGGGTCTGGGTCGGCTCGACCGGGCCCTCGACCTCGCGGCCAGCCCTGAAGCGGCCTCGCTCACCGAGCCCGAGCGCATCGACCTGGCCATCGTCGTCTCCGGGGTGCGCCGCGACCTCGGCCAGGACGCCGCCGCCCTGCTCGCGCTCCAGGTCCCGGCGCTCAAGCGGCCCCCCACGGCCGGGGTCTTCCGCCTCCACTACGCCTACGCCGACGCGCTGCTCGAGCTCGGTCGTGCGGAGGAGGCGCGGGAGTGGTTCGTCAAGGCGGTCGAGGGGGACCTCGACCAGGAGACGGACGCCGTGGAGCGCCTCGAGGAGCTGGACGGGATCGACCTGGCCGACATCGGCGACGACGAGGACGACCTGCCCGACGTGGGCGGGCCCGCGGCCGCCGAGATGCCGGCGAAGGACGAGCCCGGCGGGGCAGCATCCGGGGCTGCCGTGCGCGACGGGGCCCCCGAACGACCGGCGGAGTGACCGCGGTGGCCGACGGCTCCCTCGTCTCGCGGTACCTCGCGGTCGTCTGCGACCTCGACGGGGTCGTCTACCGCGGGCCGACCGCGGTGCCGGGGGCGGTCGAGGCGCTCTCGGCCCTCGGCGTCCGCGTGCTCTACGCGACGAACAACGCCTCGCGTCCGCCGACGCAGGTGGCCGACCACCTGCGTCGTCTGGGACTGGCGTGCGAGCCGGATGCCGTCGCCACCAGCTCCCAGGCCGGCGCGTGGCTCCTCGCCGAGCGCGTCGACGCCGGCAGTCCGGTGCTCGCGGTCGGGGGCGAGGGGGTGGCCCTGTCCCTGCGCGAGAGCGGCCTGCGTCCCGTGTCGCCCGACGACGCAGCCACCGCCGGGCCGGTCGCGGCCGTGCTGCAGGGCTACGGCCCGCAGGTGCGCGCCACCGACCTGGCGGAGGCGGCATACGCGATCCAGGCGGGGGCGCTCTGGGTGGCCACCAACATGGACACGACGTTGCCGACCGACCGCGGGGTCGCCCCCGGCAACGGGTCGCTCGTCGGGGCAGTCGCGAATGCCGTGGGGCGGGCCCCCGATGTCGTCGCCGGCAAGC
>DATITJ010000232.1:0-2595 GCA_035467935.1 Ornithinibacter sp. | reverse complement strand
GGGAGAGCTCGTCGACGACCATCGCGCCGACGTTGTGGCGGTTGCCGGCATACGCCGGACCGGGGTTTCCCAGCCCGACGACGAGCCAGGGTCCGGTGTCGGTCACGTCAGCAAGTATGCCGGTCGCCCGCCGACGGGTCGGGGCCCGGTCCGTGGTGGACCGGGCCCCGACGACGTCGTGCGGAGAGGCTGGTGGCTCAGGCCTCGTCGGCGGCCTTGTCGCCCTCGGCCTCGGCGGGCCCGGCCTCGGCGGACGCACCCTCGGCGGCCTCCTCGTCGGACTCCTCGCGCTCGATGCCGGCCTCGGCCTCGGCCTCGGCGAGCTCGGCCTCGAGGGCCTCGGCGGTGACCTGCGCGCTGACGTTGACGACGAGCGTCTCGGGGTCGGTGACGAGCGTGGAGCCCGCGGGCAGCTCGACCTGGCCCGCCAGGACCTGGGTGCCGGCCGTGAGGCCCTCGACCGAGACGGTGACGCCCTCGGGGATGTGGGTCGCCTCGACCTCGAGCTGCAGGGAGGTGCTGTCGGTGGTGACGACGGTCTCGGGGCCGGCCTCGCCCTCGACGTGGACGGGGACGTCGACGACGACCTTCTCGCCCTTCCGCACGAGGACGAGGTCGATGTGCTCGATGACCGGCTTGATCGGGTCGCGCTGCACGTCCTTGGCCAGGGCGAGCTGCTCCTTGCCGTCGAGGACGATGGTCAGCAGGACGTTGCTCGTCTTCAGCGCGAGCATCGACTCGTGGCCCGGCAGGGTGATGTGCACGGGCTCACTGCCGTGGCCGTACATGACGGCGGGGATCTTGTGGTCACGGCGGATCTTGCGCGCCGCCCCCTTGCCGAACTGGGTGCGGGTCTCAGCGGTGAGCTTGTGGTCGGACACGATGGACTCCTGGGGAGTGGGG
Organism: Ornithinibacter sp.; assembly: GCA_035467935.1. GTDB lineage: Bacteria > Actinomycetota > Actinomycetes > Actinomycetales > Dermatophilaceae > Fodinibacter. The sequence goes on along the minus strand of DATITJ010000232.1, from coordinate 1,692 downwards.
AGCGGATGGGCAGTCGGTCCTCGACGCGGGACGTGGCACCGATCGACCGGTGCGCGAACGGCCCGCGGATCCACCGGATCTGCTCACCGCCAGCGTCGATCACGGATGCGTCGACCGCTTGCGCGGTCAACCGGACAGCTCTGGCCGGTGCGACGTCCCTCGCCGAGGCAACCCCCCGAGTCTAGGCGACGGGCGAGGGAACGTCGAAATCGGCCCGGACGGGGGGCTTGCGGGCGTCGTCGCGCTCGCCGATGCGCACCGCGACCACCCCCGAGAGGAGCACGAGCCCGCCGAGGAGCTGGACGGGCCGTGGCAGCTCGTCGAGCAGCAGCCAGGCGAAGAGCACGGCGAAGAGCACCTCGGTGAGGCCGACGAACGACGCGAGGGTGGAGCCCAGGTGGCGCGCACCGATGATGCCCAGGACGTAGGCGAGCGCGGCGGCCACGAGGACGAGCTCGAGCACGGCGGCCCAGGCGGGGATGCTCGTGCCGGCGACGACGACGGATGCCGCCCCGGCCTCCATCGGGAGGACGCCGGCGATCCCGGCCGCCGCGAGCACGAGCGCGCCGGCGGTGAGCCCCAGCCCGGCGAACGCGACGGCGGGCAGCGGGGTCGGGCGCCCGGCCAGGACGTAGTGACCCGCGAGGCCGGCGGCGGCCAGCAGGCCCCACAGGACCCCGGCGAGGTCGGGCGTCGCCTGACCCGTGACGTCGAGGACGAGGGCGAGGCCGGCGAGGGCCAGGACGATGCCCACGCCGGTGAGGCGGTGTGGCGTGCGCCGGGTGAGGGCCCAGATCCAGAGGACGACGAGGATGATGCCGAGGTACTCGATGAGCAGCGCGACGCCGACGGTGAGCCGGGCGACGGCCTGGAAGTAGCCGAGCTGGGCGGCCGCGACGGCGAGGGTGCCGTAGAGCGCGGCCCGCGGCAGCTCGCCGCGGACCGTGCCCCAGCGACCACGCAGGCTCCACAGCGTGAAGGGCAGCAGGACGAGGGCAGCCCCGGAGATGCGGCTGAGGACGACGGCACCCGGGCTCCAGTCGGCGGTCATGAGGGCCTTGGCGAACGGGCCCGAGGTGCCGAAGGCCGCACACGACAGGAGCATCGCGACGAGGCCGAGCCCCCGGTTTCGTCGCATCGCCTCGACCACGGTGACCGCCTCCTCGTGCCGCGCCCTGCCGGCGCGGGGCACGACCGGGATGTCAGGAGCAAAGTATCCTGTTGCCCATGACGCTAGCCGTCCACGATGTCAGGGGTCAAGATGATGTTCACCTATGACACCGACCTGACCCTGATGCATGCCGCGGCGCTGGCCAACACCGGCCCGGCGCTCGGCAGCGAGGACCGGGAGGACCTGCCGGACCTGGCGGCCCTCGTGGCCTGGATGGACCACTGGGAGTGGACCGGGCGCCGACCGGGGAGCGAGGCCGAGGTGGAGGTCGTGCGCCGGCTCCGGCCCCGGCTGCGCGAGGTCTGGGGGCTGGACGAGGACGACCTCGTCGACGCCGCGAACACCCTGCTCGAGGAGGGCCGGGCACTCCCCCGGCTCGTGCGGCACGGCGCCTTCGGGTGGCACGTGCACGCGACGAGCGACGACGCCCCGCTGGCCCGACGGATCGCCGTCGAGGTCGGGATGGCCCTGGTCGACGTCATCCGCGCCGACGAGACCGACCGGCTCAAGGTGTGCGCCGG
>DATITJ010000231.1:0-11580 GCA_035467935.1 Ornithinibacter sp. | reverse complement strand
CGTGGTGTCGGCGCGCAGGACGTCACCGTTGACGCCGACCCACGTGGTGGCGTCGACGCAGTCCTCCACGGCCACCGGTGCCCGGTGCTCGGGCGCCATCCGGTAGTCGACGGACACGACGACGCACCCCACCTCGGCTGCGATGAAGGTGCAGACCGGGTCGTAGCCCACGACGTTGCCCAGTACCCAGCCGCCGCCGTGGAACCACATGACGACCGGCACGTCACGCTGCGCGTCGCGCAGCGCCCGGGGCCGGTAGATCCGCAGCGGGATCTCGTGCTCGTCGCGCGCCGGTGCGGTGCCGTAGGTGATCCCGACCGCGCGGTCGACGCCACCGGTCACGAGGTCGGTGATCCGGTTGCGGGGGAGCGTGGCCGCCCGGGCCCGCTGGATGCCGTCGAAGTCCAGCTCCTCGACGGGCGGGCCCAGGCGGTCGCCGACGAAGGAGGCCAGGGTCATGAGGGGGGACATCCCGCGGTAGCTGCGCACGCGGTCAGTATGGTCGAGGCATGACCGTGCGCCGGGTGATGGGGATCGAGACCGAGTACGGCATCGTCGTGCCCGGCGACCCGACGGCCAACCCGATGGTCTCCTCGGGCGACGTCGTCACGGCCTACGCCGCCTCCCGCGGCATCCGGCCGGCCAGGGCGAGCTGGGACTACGCCGACGAGGCCCCGCTGCGTGACGCGCGCGGGTTCGACATGGGTCGCGGCATGGCCCACCCGAGCCAGCTGACCGACGTCGAGGACCCCACGCTGGCCAACGTCGTGCTCACGAACGGCGCCCGGCTCTACGTCGACCACGCCCACCCCGAGTACAGCTCGCCCGAGGTGACGACCCCGCGTGCCGCCGTCACCTGGGACCGCGCGGGCGAGCTCGTCATGCGCGAGGCCGTGGCCCGCCTGGCGACGGTGCCGCCCGGCATCAACCTCTACAAGAACAACACCGACGGCAAGGGCGCCTCCTACGGCACCCACGAGAACTACCTCATGGCGCGCTCGACACCGTTCGCGAGCATCGTGCGCCACCTGACGCCGTTCTTCGTCGTGCGCCAGGCCATGTGCGGCTCGGGGCGGGTCGGCATCGGCGTCGACTCGCGCACCCCGGGGTACCAGCTCGCCCAGCGCAGCGACTTCTTCGAGGTCGAGGTCGGGCTCGAGACCACCCTCAAGCGCCCGATCATCAACACCCGCGACGAGCCGCACGCCGTCGCCGACCGCTACCGCCGGCTGCACGTCATCCTCGGCGACGCCAACCACTGCGACGTCGCGAACCTGCTCAAGATGGGCACCACCTCGCTCGTGCTCGCGATGATCGAGGCCGACGCGATGCGCGACGACCTGTCGGTGCGCCGGCCCGTGACCACGCTGCACGAGGTCTCGCACGACACGACGCTGCAGGCCAAGGTCGAGCTCGTCGACGGTCGCCGGATGACCGCGCTCGAGCTGCTGTGGGAGTACCACGACCGCGCCGCGGCGTTCGTCCAGCAGCGGTCGGCGGGCGAGCCCGACAGCGACACGACCGAGGTCATGCACTGGTGGGGCACCGTGCTCGACCGGCTCTCGCGCGACCCGATGGAGGCCCGCCGCCAGGTCGACTGGGTCGCCAAGCTCGCCGTGCTCGAGGGGTACCGCGAGCGTGACTCCCTCGGCTGGGGCGACCCCCGCCTCAAGGCCGTCGACCTCCAGTGGTCCGACGTGCGCGCCGACCGCGGGCTGGCCCACCGGCTCGTCGCGACCGGCCGGGTCGAGGTGCTCGTCGACGAGGCCGACGTCGTCGCCGCCGTGGAGGAGCCGCCCACCGACACGCGGGCGTGGTTTCGCGGGCAGTGCCTGCGGCGCTTCCCGGATGCCGTCGTCGCCGCATCCTGGGACTCCGTGATCTTCGACGTGGCCGGGCAGCGCACCCTCCAGCGGGTGCCGATGCTCGAGCCGCTCAAGGGCACCGAGGCCGGCGTGGGCGACCTGGTGCGCGCGGCGCCGGATGCCGCGTCGCTGCTCGCCGCGCTGGCCGTCGCCGCCGACGACGCGCCCGTCCGGCGCGGCGACGAGGTCTGAGCAGGGGGCCGCCGTCGTCCGGATGGTGGCCGCTGCCGTGCCCCTCACGGATCCGGGCGGGTGCGCCGACTAGGCTCGCAGCAGTCTCACTGGAGGAGGGTCACCATGGCCGGTCAGGAGCAGGTCAAGCCGCAGCGTCGTGACGACGGGGGGGCGGGCGACGCCCCCGAGCCCGTCGCCGCCGCCGCGCCCGCGGTGCAGACGAGCGAGATCGACGACATCCTCGACGAGATCGACGGTGTGCTCGAGTCGAACGCCGAGGAGTTCGTGCGCGGGTTCGTCCAGAAGGGTGGCCAGTGACCACCGGAGCCGACAGCGGACGGCTGCCCGCGGCATATCTCGTCCCGGGGTCCTCGTCGTTCACCGAGTTCCTCTCGGCCCAGGCGCCGACGCTGCTGCCCTCGGGGCGGTCGCTGCCGCCGGGGGCCGCGATCGACGCCCCGCACGGCACGACGATCGTCACCCTGACGTATGCCGGTGGCGTCGTCATGGCGGGTGACCGGCGCGCGACGATGGGCAACCTCATCGCCAACCGCGACATGGAGAAGGTGTTCGCGACCGACGAGTACAGCCTCGTCGGCATCGCGGGCACGGCCGGGCTGGCGATCGAGCTCGTGCGGCTGTTCCAGGTCGAGCTCGAGCACTACGAGAAGATCGAGGGCACGCTGATGTCCCTCGAGGGCAAGGCCAACCGGCTCGCCTCGATGATCCGCGGCAACCTCGGCATGGCCATGCAGGGCCTGTCGGTCGTGCCGCTGTTCGCCGGGTTCGACGTCGACACCGGGCGGGGGCGCCTGTTCTCCTACGACGTGACCGGCGGCTGCTACGAGGAGCACGACCACCACAGCGTGGGGTCCGGGTCGCTCTTCGCGCGTGGCGCACTCAAGAAGGTCTACCGCCGCGGCGGCACCCTCGAGGACGCCGTGCGCGACGCCGTCGAGGCGCTCTACGACGCGGCCGACGACGACTCGGCCACGGGTGGCCCCGACGTGGGCCGCCGCATCTGGCCGACCATCGGCGTCGTCGACGACTCCGGGGCGCGCTTCGTGCCCGACGACGAGATCGCGCCCGTGGTCGACGCCCTCATCGCCTCGCGCGTCGACAACCCGGGAGGTGCCCGATGAGCGCCGGCATGCCGTTCTACGTCTCCCCAGAGCAGCTGATGAAGGACCGGGCGGACTTCGCGCGCAAGGGCATCGCGCGGGGCAGGTCGGTCGTCGTGCTCGCCTACGACAACGGCATCGCGTTCGTCGCCGAGAACCCCAGCCGGGCGCTGCACAAGGTGTCTGAGATCTACGACCGCATCGCCTTCGCCGCCGTGGGCAAGTACAACGAGTTCGAGAACCTCCGGGTCGCCGGGGTGCGCTACGCCGACCTGCGGGGCTACTCCTACGACCGCTCCGACGTCACGGCCCGCGGCCTGGCCAACGCCTACGCCCAGACCCTCGGCACGGTGTTCACCCAGGAGTCCAAGCCCTACGAGGTCGAGATCGTCGTGGCCGAGGTCGGCAGGACCCCCGCGACCGACCAGGTCTACCGGCTCACCTACGACGGCTCGGTCGCCGACGAGCACGGCTTCGTCGCCATGGGCGGGGGAGCGGAGCAGATCGAGTCGGGGCTGGAGGAGCGCTGGCGCGAGGGCCTGCACCTGTCGGAGGCGCTGGCCCTGGCCGTCGACCTGCTCGGCGCCGACCCCGCGGGTGGGCCCTCGCGCGACCTGCGGCCCGAACAGCTCGAGGTCGCCGTGCTCGACCGGCACCGGCCGCGGCGCACCTTCCGCCGCATCACCGGGCCGCTGCTGGAGCGCCTGCTCAGCAGCGACGACCCCACGAGCGACGCGCCTGCCGTCGACGACCTGCCCGAGGCCGTCGACGACGTGGCCGGCCGAGGTGACTCCACCCGCGAGGCCACGACCAACCCCCAGACGCAGCGCCCCGACCACGAGGGCCCGCCCGCGTGAACACCCCCGGGGGCCGGCGCATCTTCGGCATCGAGACCGAGTACGGCATCACGTGCTCGACCGGTGGCCAGCGCACCCTCACCCCCGACGAGGTGGCCCGCTACCTCTTCCGCAAGGTCGTCGCCTGGGGCCGGTCGAGCAACGTCTTCCTCACCAACGGCTCGCGCCTCTACCTCGACGTCGGCTCCCACCCGGAGTACGCCACGGCCGAGTGCGACTCGGTGCGCCAGGTCGTCGCCCACGACAAGGCGGGGGAGCGGATCATCGAGGGCCTGGTCGTCGACGCCCAGCAGCGGCTGCGCGAGGACGGCGTCGCCGGCGACATCTACGTCTTCAAGAACAACACGGACTCGGCGGGCAACTCCTACGGCTGCCACGAGAACTACCTCGTGACACGGGCGGGGGAGTTCGCCACGATCTCCGACACCCTGCTGCCGTTCCTCATCAGTCGTCAGATCACTTGTGGTGCAGGCAAGCTCGTCGCCACGTCCAAGGGTGCGACGTATGCCGTGAGCCAGCGGGCCGACCACATCTGGGAGGGCGTCTCCTCCGCCACGACGCGCAGCCGCCCGATCATCAACACCCGCGACGAGCCGCACGCCGACGCCGAGCACTACCGCCGCCTGCACGTCATCGTCGGCGACTCCAACATGAGCGAGGCCACGACCATGCTCAAGGTCGGCTCGGCCGACCTCGTGCTGCGGATGATCGAGGCCGGCGTGGTCATGCGCGACCTGACGTTGGAGAACCCCATCCGGGCCATCCGCGAGATCTCGCACGACACCACGGGCCGCCGCACGGTGCGCCTGGCCAACGGCCGCCAGCTGAGCGCGCTCGACCTGCAGCGCGAGTACCACGCCAAGGCGGCGGACTACCTCCGGCGCGAGGGGTCCCCGGACCCGCTCCACGCGCGCGTCCTCGAGCTGTGGGACCGCACCCTCACGGCCGTCGAGACCGGCGACCTCGGGCTCGTCGGCACCGAGATCGACTGGATCATCAAGTACCGCCTCATCGAGGACTACGCCACCCGGCACGGCCTCGCCCTCGACCACCCGCGGCTCGCCCAGATCGACCTCGCCTACCACGACATCGACCGCAGCCGGGGGCTGTTCTACCTCCTCCAGCGGCGCGGGCGCGTCGCGCGGGTCGTGTCCGACCCGGAGATCTTCCGGGCCAAGGCGTGTCCGCCGGAGACCACCCGGGCCAAGCTGCGGGGCGACTTCATCCGGGCCGCCCAGGAGCACCGCCGCGACTTCACCGTCGACTGGGTGCACCTCAAGCTCAACGACCAGGCCCAGCGCACCGTCCTGTGCAAGGACCCGTTCCTCGCCTCCGACCCGCGCGTGGACCGCCTCATCGAGGGCATGGGCGCCTGATCGTGCGCCGGCGTCGGCCGACCCGGCGCTGGGAGGGTTCTCACAGGTGGCGATGAGGGCGTTCCCATGCTCGCCGGTTATCGTGGACCGCTGTCGTCCGCTGTACGGCAGCACCCCCGACCCAAGGTTCTCCGCCCGTGTCACGTCGCCTCGCCACCATCCTCTCCGCCTCCGTCCTCGCCTCGGCCCTCGTGCTCAGCTCGTGCAGCGAGGAGGCCGCCCCCACCCCGACGTCGGCCGCCCTCAGCGCCGTCACGGTCGAGGGCGCGGACGCCGCGAAGGCCCCCACCGTCAAGGTCGAGACGCCGCTCGAGGTCACCAAGACCGAGTCGAAGGTGCTCACCGAGGGTGACGGTGCGCCGGTCACGGCGGAGGACCTCGTCTCGATCCAGGCCATGATCGTCAACGGCCGCGACGGCAAGGTCGCGCACAGCACGTGGGAGACCGGCGCGGTCGGCCTCGACCTCGGCGCCGAGGGCCTGTTCGCATCGTTCCGCAGCCAGCTGCCCGGCAAGAAGGTCGGCAGTCGCGTGCTCATCACCTCGACGCCCACCGACGCGTTCGGCGAGCAGGGCAACGAGACCCTCGGCGTCAAGGCCGACGACCCGGTCGTCTTCGTCGTCGACCTCGTCTCGGTGGCCCAGGTCCTCGAGGAGGCCGAGGGCACCGCGGTGGCCCCGAAGAAGGGCCTGCCCACCGTGACGATGAACGACGGCAAGCCCGCGACGATCACCGTCCCGAAGGGCGTCAAGGCCCCCACGACGACCGTGGTCCAGCCCCTCATCGAGGGCAAGGGTGCCGCGGTGAAGGAGGGCCAGTCGGTCCGCGTCGCCTACACCGGCGCGCTGTGGCGCAACGGTGAGGTCTTCGACTCCAGCGCCAGCCGTCCGGAGCAGCCCTACTTCGACTTCCCCCTCGGCCAGGGCCAGGTCATCAAGGGCTGGGACGCCGGCCTGAAGGGCCAGAAGGTCGGCAGCCGCGTGCTCCTCGTCATCCCGCCGGCCGACGGCTACGGCGAGGCCGGCTCGGGCGAGAAGATCAAGGGCGACGACACCCTCGTCTTCGTCGTCGACGTCCTCGCGGCCTTCTGACCGACCCGTCCGGCCACACCACCACCACGCCCACCGACCCCGACCGAAAGGCCCGCACCCGTGAGCACCCAGCCCACCCGCCCCGAGATCGACTTCCCCTCCGACGCCCCGCCCGCCGACCTCCTCGTCGAGGACATCACCGTCGGTGACGGCGCCGAGGCCACGCCGGGCTGCACCGTCGCGGCGCACTACGTCGGTGTCGCGCACTCGACCGGCGAGGAGTTCGACGCCTCCTGGAGCCGCGGTGCGCCGCTGGACTTCCGCCTCGGCGTCGGCATGGTCATCGCCGGCTGGGACCAGGGGATCGCCGGCATGAAGGTCGGCGGTCGCCGTCGCCTCACCATCCCGCCGCACCTCGCCTACGGTGAGAGCGGCGCCGGTGGCGCGATCAAGCCGGGCGAGACGCTCATCTTCGTCGTCGACCTCATGGACGTGGGCTGAGCACGGGGTTCATCAACGCAGCGGCGTGAGCACCCGCGGCGGCAGCCGCGAGGAACGGGGCGGGGTCCTCACCCAGACCCCGCCCCATCGTCGTCAGTGCCACCGGTGAGGTGCGCAGCGCCTCGAGCAGCCCGTCGGCCGGCACGTCCACGAGGGTCAGCACCGTGCGGGCCGCGGCCACGAGGTCGGCGGCCTGGGCGCGCACGAGGGCGTCGAGACCGGCATCCGGCAGGGCCGTCACCGGCAGGTCGGCGGGGGTCAGCAGGGCCCGGCCGTATGCCGTGCGGCTGTGGTGGCTGATGCCGCGGTGCCGCTCGCGGCGGTCCGCCCCCGAGACGCGCAGCGAGGCCACCGAGCGACCGCCGAGCACGTCGGCGGCGTGCAGCGCCTCGGCGCAGGCGACGCCGGAGTAGCCCCACCGGGTTCCGGTGCCGACGTTGCCCGGCCCCTGCGCGACCACGGTGACGTCGGCGCGCACGACGTGCCGGGCGGCCAGGAGGCCGGTGTGGGTCGTGACGGCCTCGTGGTCGCCGCCGAAGGCCTGCCCCACGGAGAGGGTGGCCTCGAGCCACCCGGCCGCCCGCAGGCCGGCGACGGCGCGGGAGAACGCCGCGGGCAGCGCCCCACCGTCGGTCATGACGTAGGCGACGCGCGCGCCCGGGCGCACGGTGCGGATGCCGGCGAGCACCGCCGGCAGCGCGGAGTGCAGGTCGGCGACGACGACCGGCATCCCACCGAGGTCGGCCGCGGCGGCGAGCACGGCGTGGTGCGGGCTGTCCTGCTCGTCCACGGCGAGCAGCATCTGCTGCATCGGGGTGTAGCGCGCCTTGACGATGTGGCCGGCGCCCGGCGGGGGGTCGGCTGGCAGGTGGTCCGGGCGCGCGACGACGAAGGCCAGCCCACCGGTGCCCAGGCCCTTGAGCAGCGCCGATGCGTTGAGCAGCACCCGGTCCCCGACGACCGGCTCGCCCACCATGGCGGTGTAGGCCAGCGCCCGCACCGGCTCGCCGGCCGCCCCCTCGAGCGTCACGGCGCACTCCACGGCCCCCGGCCAGCGGCGCACCTGCTCGACGACGGTCCCGGCTCGCCACTGCATCACGGTCGTGAGCGTATCCGTCGGGTAGCGTCTGCCGGGTGAGCAGCGAGCCCGTGGTGCCTGCCCCGTCGGCGGCGCAGGTGAAGACGGAGCGCCTCCTCAACCTCGTCCTCGTGCTGCTCTACACCCGGCGTCCCATGTCGAAGGCCCAGATCCGCCACCTCGTGCCGCAGTACGGCCAGTCGGCGTCGACCGAGGCCTTCGAGCGGATGTTCGAGCGCGACAAGGACGAGCTGCGCGAGCTCGGCATCCCCCTCGTCACGCAGGACATCGACCCCCTCCACGAGGACGAGCCCGGGTACCGCATCGACCAGCGCGAGTACGCCCTGCCCGACATCGACTTCGAGCCCGACGAGCTCGCCGTGCTCGGCCTCGCGAGCCGCACCTGGGCCCAGGCGAGCCTCGCCGGCCCGGCCGCCCAGGCGCTGCGCAAGCTGCGGGCCGCCGGGGTCGAACGCGACGTCGACGCCCTCATCGGCATCGAGCCGCGGCTGCGCACCACGGAGCCGGCGTTCGACGCGGTCAAGGACGGCGTCGTCCGACGGGTGCCCCTGCGGTTCTCCTACCGGCGCCCGGAGGCCACCGAGGCGGCGGAGCGGCGGGTGCACCCGTGGTCCCTCATCTCCTGGCACGGCCGCTGGTACCTCAACGCGTTCGACGTCGACCGCGGGGCGCCCCGCGTCTTCCGGCTCTCGCGCATCGTCGGTGCCGTGCGCACCGACGGCCGGCCCGGCTCGTTCGAGGTGCCCGACGACCACGGGCCCGAGCTCATGGTCGCGCGCGTCGCCGCCCCGCAGACCCAGCCGAGCCCCGCGGTGCTGCGGGTGCGCCGGGGCTCCGGCCACAGCCTGCGGCGCCGCGCCCGCACCGTCGGCGAGGTCGACGGCACGTGGGACCTCGTCGACATCGACCACCACGACCTCGAGGACTTCGCCGAGGAGCTCGCCGCCTACGGCGCGGACGTCGTCGTGGAGCAGCCGCCCGAGCTGGTCGACGCCGTCGTGCGCCGGCTGCGCGGCGCGCTGGCCGCCCACGGGGGAGGGGTGCGCTGATGGCCGGCTTCACGCAGGAGACCGCCACCGCGCGGCTCGCCAGGCTCCTGACGATGGTGCCGTGGCTGCTCAACCGGCAGGGCATCGACGTGCAGCAGGCGGCCGACGACCTCGGCGTCAGCGTCGAGCAGCTCGAGGCCGACCTCAACCTGCTCTTCCTGTGTGGCTACGGCCAGATGCCCGACGAGCTCATCGAGGCCGACTGGGAGGGCGGCAAGGTCTTCGTCGGCAACGCCGACACCATCGCCCGGCCGCTGCGGCTCGGCGTCGACGAGGCCGTGACGCTCATGGTGGGGCTGCGCTCGCTGCGCGAGGTGCCGGGCCTCGCCGCCCGCGACGCCGTCGACCGCGCCCTGGCCAAGCTCGAGCACGCCGCCGGAGCGGCCGGAGCCCCCGCGAGCCGGGTGCGGGCCGAGATGGCCGACGGCGCGTCGCCCGAGGTCGTGGAGCGCGCCCGCCGGGCCATCGCCGAGCACCGCCGCGTGCACCTGCGCTACCTCGTCCCCGGCCGCGACGAGTCCACCGAGCGCGACGTCGACCCGATGCGTGTCGCCGGGCTCGACGGCCGCTGGTACCTCGAGGGGTGGTGCCACCGCGCCGAGGACACCCGGATGTTCCGCATGGACCGCGTCGAGGAGCTGACGATCCTCGACGCCGACGGCACCCCGCCGCCTCAGGCGCAGGTTCGTGACCTGTCGGAGGGCACCTTCCGCCCGGGGCCCGACGACCTCGTCGTCACGCTGCGGCTCCTGCCCGGTGCGGTGTGGATCGCCGACTACTACCCCGTGGAGACCACGCAGGAGGTGCCGGCCGGCGAGGGTGGCGGGCTGCTGGTGACGCTGCGCACCGCCGACACCGCCTGGCTGCGTCGACTGGTGTGGCGCACCGGCGGACGGGCTGTCGTGCTCGAGCCCGCGGAGGTCGTCGCCGAGGTGGCGCAGGGAGCGGAGGCCGCGCTCACGGCATACGCCACCGCCGGCACCCGCGGGGCGCCCGGCGACGGCGAGGGCTGAGCCGTGCTGCCGTGGTGGGGCTGGCTCATCTTCTGGGCCCTGCTCGTCGCGGGCTCGGTCGTGTGGCTGGGCGTCCTGGGGCGCGACGTCTGGCGCAGCGCCAAGGCCCTCGGCGCGGAGGTGTCGCGGGCGAGCGAGCTCGTGGCGGCCCTCGAGGCGCGCGTCGACGAGCCGAGCGAGGTCGAGCCCCCGCCCATCGCCGTCACCCAGCCTCCTCACCGGGTCCGCGACGAGTATCGCGAGCAGCGGGACCGTCGTCTCGTGCACCGACGCGCACGCCGCGCCGAGCGGCGGCCGCCCTGGGCACGCGTAGACTGAGGCAAACCTCGAACGACACACCAGGCGTCACACGACATCACAGGAGATGGACCCATGGGCAGGATCGGACCCACCGAGATCATCATCGTCGCGGTGCTGATCATTCTGATCTTCGGCTGGAAGAAGCTTCCCGACGCCGCCCGCAGCCTGGGCCGCTCGGCGCGGGTGTTCAAGTCCGAGGTCGACGAGATGAAGAAGGACAACGAGTCCTCGAAGTCCGAGGCCTCGACGAGCACGGTGCGCAGCGAGCCGATCGAACCGGCCGACTCCGTCGGTCGCGCCGTGCCCACCACCGACGGCAACGCCGTGCACGAGAACGCCCCGCGCACGGACAACCAGCCCGGCCCCGTGGCCTGACCCTCCTCCCACCCCCTTCCCACACCAGACTCCGTGGCTCGACTGCGCCGACGCCCTCGCGACCCCGAGGGCCGGATGACGCTGACCGAGCACTTCCGCGAGTTCCGGCGACGGCTGTTCATCGCCGCCGCCTCGGTGCTCGTCGCCTCGATCGTGGCGGGCATCTTCTACGACCAGGTCTTCGCGTTCCTGTCCGAGCCGTTCAACGACTACCGGCGGGCCAACCCGCAGAGCACGATCAGCCTCAACTTCGGTGAGGCGACCTCGGCGCTGTCCAACCTCATCAGCCTGTCGATCTTCGTCGGCGTCATCGCCGCCAGCCCCATCCTGCTCTGGCAGCTGTGGGCGTTCATCGTGCCCGGGCTGACCCGCAAGGAGAAGAAGATCTCGATCGCGTTCCTGGGCGCGACGATCCCGCTGTTCCTCGCCGGGTGCTCCCTCGGCTACGCGATCCTGCCGCAGTCGCTGTCGATCCTCTACGGCTTCAGCCCGGAGGGGACGTCGAACATCCAGCAGGTGTCGATGTACTTCTCGTTCGTCACCCGCTTCATCCTCGTCTTCGGCGTCGGCTTCCTGTTCCCGGTCGTGCTGGTCGGGCTCAACGCCATCGGCGTGATGCCGGCCACCCGGCTCATCGGCGGCTGGCGGGTCGCGGTGGTCCTGATCTTCGTGTTCGCCGCGGTCGCGACCCCTACCGCCGACCCGTTCACGATGTTCGTCTTCGCGGCCCCGCTGACGGTGCTCTACTTCGCCGCCTGGGTCGTCTGCCGCATCCTCGACAAGCGCAAGGAGAAGGCCCGACCCGACTGGCTCGACGTC
>DATITJ010000230.1:0-5080 GCA_035467935.1 Ornithinibacter sp. | reverse complement strand
GTACCGGAACGAGACCGAGACCGCCGCGGCGCTCACCGCGCTCGGAGTGCTGTCCCCCACCTACGAGCCGCGCGCCACCGGTCACGTGCCCGAGATGGTCACGCTCATGCAGACCCTCGTCGAGCGCGGTCACGCGTACGCCGCGGCGGACGAGAGCGGTGACGTCTACTTCGACGTGCGCAGCTGGCCGGCCTACGGCGAGCTGACCCACCAGAAGGTCGACGACATGGTCGACGCCGAGGACGCCGACCCGCGTGGCAAGCGCGACCCGCGTGACTTCGCCCTGTGGAAGGGGCGCAAGAGCGAGGAGCCGGAGACCGCGTCGTGGCCGACGCCCTTCGGGGCGGGCCGCCCCGGCTGGCACCTCGAGTGCTCGGCGATGGCCCGCAAGTACCTCGGCGACACCTTCGACATCCACGGCGGCGGCGTCGACCTTCGCTTCCCGCACCACGAGAACGAGCTGGCGCAGTCGCGGGCCGCGGGCCTGGGCTTCGCCACCTACTGGCTGCACAACGCCTGGGTGACCATGGGCGGCGAGAAGATGAGCAAGTCGCTCGGCAACTCGCTGCGGGTCAGCGAGGTCGTGCACGAGCACCGTCCCCTCGCCGTGCGCTACTACCTCACGGCCGCGCACTACCGCTCGACGATCGAGTTCCACCCGGGCGCGATCGAGGAGTCCTCCACCGCCATCGAGCGGATCGAGGGCTTCCTGCGCCGGGCCCTGCCCCGCGCCACGACCGCCGTGCCCACCGGCGACGAGAAGCTGCCCGCCGACTTCCGCGAGGCGATGGACGACGACCTCGGCGTCTCCGGGGCGCTCGCGGTCGTCCACGAGACCGTGCGCTCCGGCAACACCGCCCTCGACGACGGCGACCACGAGGACGCCGCGGCCATCGCCCGCGTCGTCATCGCCATGACCGACGTCCTGGGCGTCAACCCGCTCGACCCGGCCTGGTCGGCCGGCGACTCCGGGGCGGCGACCGACGCGCTCGCCAGCCTCGACCTGCTCGTGCGCGAGCGGATCCAGGCACGGGCCCAGGCCCGCGCCTCGCGCGACTACGACACGGCGGACGCGATCCGCGACGAGCTCACTGCGGCGGGAATCGCGCTGGAGGACACCGCTGCCGGTGCCCGCTGGTCCCTCGCCCGAGGACGAGGTGAATGACGATGGCCGGTAACTCCCAACGACGTGGAGCAGTGCGCACGGGCAACAAGAAGGGACCCCAGGTCGGGTCCGGTGGCCAGCGCCGCCGCGGGCTCGAGGGCAAGGGCCCGACGCCCAAGGCCGCGGACCGCCCGAACCACAAGGCCCACACGGCCCAGAAGGCCTCCGACCGCCGCAGTGGTGGGCAGGCCGGGCGCACGAGCACGCGCAAGAACAAGGCGAGCAGCGAGATGGTCGCCGGCCGCAACTCCGTGCTCGAGGCCCTGCGCGCCGACGTGCCCGTCACGACGATGTACGTCGCCGGGCGCATCGACTCCGACGACCGCGTCCGCGAGGCGCTGAAGATCGCGACCGAGCGGGCCATCCCCGTGCTCGAGACCCCGCGCGGCGAGCTCGACCGGCTCACCGACGGTGCGGTGCACCAGGGCCTGGCGCTGCAGGTGCCGCCCTACGAGTACGCCCACCCCAGCGACCTCGTCGACCCCGAGATGCCCGGCATCCCGCTCGTCGTGGCGCTCGACGGCATCACCGACCCGCGCAACCTGGGGGCGATCGTGCGGTCGGTCGCGGCGTTCGGCGGCCACGGCGTCGTCGTGCCGACGCGGCGCTCGGCCGGCATGACGGCATCCGCGTGGAAGTCCTCCGCCGGCGCTGCCGCCCGCATCCCGGTGGCCCAGGCGACCAACCTGACCCGGGCCCTCGAGGACTACCGCAAGGCCGGCTTCTTCGTCATCGGCCTCGACATGGACGGCGACGTCGACCTGCCCGACCTCGAGCTGGCCTCCGAGCCGCTCGTCGTCGTCGTCGGGTCCGAGGGCAAGGGGCTGTCCCGCCTCGTGCGCGAGACGTGCGACCAGATCGTCTCGGTGCCGATGTCGTCGGCCGTGGAGTCGCTCAACGCGGGCATCGCCACCGGCGTCACCCTCTACGAGGTCGCCCGCCGCCGACGCCGCGCCTGACCGCGGCGGCCCCCGCCCGGACGACCGGCAGGTGCACCAGCCGTCCGGAAAGGGCTGTGGCGGGCCGGTGGGGTGTGCGAGGCTGGCGCCCGCCGGAGCCGACCCGGCCGAGGGCGCGCAGCCCTCGACGGACCTTCACCCCGGGAGACCCATGTCCGACTACGGATCGACGCCACCGCCACCGCCGCCGCCCGGAGGGGGCGGCTACTCCGCCCCGCCGCCGGACGGCGGGGGAGCCTACGGCGGGGGAGCCTACGGCGGGGGAGGCCAGGGCTTCCCGGTCGACCATCCCAAGGGCATGACGGTGCTGGTCCTCGGCATCCTCTCGCTCGTGTGCTGCGCACCGCTCGGCATCGTCGCCTGGGTCATGGGCAACGGTGTGCTGCGTGAGATCGACGCCCAGCCCGGCCGCTACGGCAACCGCCAGCTCGTGCAGGTCGGCCGCATCCTCGGCATCGTGGGCACCGTGCTCCTCGTCCTCGGCGTGCTCTGGTTCGTCGTCGTCCTCGCCTTCGGGCTCATCCCGTTCACCACCTCTCCCTGACGTGTCCCCCGTGGCGCAGGACGCCCGCCCCACCGGTCGACCGACCGACCGGTGGCGAGGGCTCCTGCGCCCGGGGCTCGTCGTCGCGGCGCTCGCCGCGGGCACGGCATACGTCGCCGCCGTCGACCCGAACGAGCCCGGGCACTACCCGCTGTGCCCGACCTACGCCGTCGCCGGGCTCTACTGCCCGGGCTGCGGGATGCTCCGGGCGACGCACGCGCTGACCCACGGCGACCTCGGGGCCGCGATGCAGCGCAACCCCCTCGCGGTGCCGATCCTCCTCGGCGTCGCCGCCCTCCTGCTGCTCTGGGTGCAGTCGGCCTGGACCGGCCGGCCGCTGCGCTGGGAACCCCCGCGATGGATGCCGTGGGCCCTCGGGGTCGCGTTCGTCGTGGTCACGCTCGCGCGCAACGTGCCCGGCTGGGCCTGGGCGTCGCCCGTCTGACCGCGGAATCCTCGGCCTGCTGGCCTCGCGCGCGTCCGCCACGGGTGGGCGACGCTGTGGAAGGATCGGCGCCGCCGGGTCGACCCCGGCACCCGGGGGGAAGACCCCTGACGAACGTCCATGAGAGGGAACACATGTCTGACTACGGATCGACGCCGCCGCCCCCGCCCCCTCCCCCGGGCGCCGGCGACGGTGGCTACGCCGCCCCGCCGCCGCCCACGGGTGGCCAGGCGGGCTCGCCCCCGCCGAACAACCTGGTCCTGGCGATCATCAGCCTCCTGTGCTGCTGGCCGATCGGCATCCCGGCCGTCATCTTCGCCGCGCAGGTCAACGGCAAGTGGGCCTCGGGTGACCAGGCGGGCGCCGTCGAGGCGTCGGCCAAGGCGAAGAAGTTCGCGATCATCGCCCTCGTGCTCGGCATCATCGGTTCCGTGATCTACGGCATCTTCATCGTCGCCGGTGGGCTCGCCACGAGCTCGAACAACATGTGACGAGGTCATGACGACCACGCTGGACCCGGCGACGCCCTCGCTCGAGACACCGAGCCGGGGGCGTCGCCTCCTCGTGCCCGCGCTGTCGGCGCTCGGCGCCGCCGCCTTCTTCACGGTGGCGCACGTCGTGGACCCGAACGAGCCGGGCACCTACCCGACGTGCCCGTGGCTGGCGCTCACGGGCACGTTCTGCCCGGGGTGCGGCACGCTGCGGGCGACGCACGCCCTCACCCACGGTGACGTGGGAACCGCTCTGGCGCGCAACCCCTTCACGGTCATCGCCTACGTCGTGATCTTCGTCGGGTTCCTCAACTTCTCCGTGCGGATGTGGACCGGTCGCCCGAAGAAGCGGCTCGCCCCGGCCTGGGTGCTCTACGCACTCTTCTGGGGCATCCTCGCGTTCTGGCTGCTGCGCAACGTGCCGGGGATCACCTGGCTCTCGCCGGCCTGACGCCGCCGCGACGGCCGCGCCAGCAGCCCCCGCCGCTGCGCAGCTACTTCGGGACGACGACGACCGTCGAGTGCACGGCCTTGTCGGCGAGCGTCTGCTTGTCGGTGTCCCACAGCATCCACAGGTAGGACAGGTAGAGGACCTGGTTGACGATGCCGTGCACGATCTCGCGCAGGAAGCACATCCCGGCACCGATGGGCTGGCCGGTCTTGTCGTCGACGAGCCTCAGGCCCATCGCCGACTTGCCCACGCTCTGGCCCGTGCGCCCCATCCGGAACACCCGGTTCCACAGCGTGATGCCGAGCATGACCAGGCCGCCGACCACGATGAGGATGATGCCGGTCGCCATCGCCGCCCCGTCACCGTCGGTCATGACCGGGTAGCCGTTCTCGTCGTACACCCCCGTGCGGTTCGGTGCGCCGGCGATGAGCACGACGATGCCGATGAGCATCGGCACCAGCCCGATGAGCGTGATGAGGGTGTCGATGATCAGTGCCAGTGCGCGCTGGCCGAAGGTCGCCACCTGGCCGAAGTACTGCTCGACGTAGCCGATCGACCCCGGGTGCATCGGCCGCCCGCCGGCGTAGGCCGGCGCCTGCGCGTAGCCGCCGTAGGGGTTCGCGGCCGGCGGCGGATAGGCGGGCTGCGGGGGGGAGCCGTATGCCGGCTGCTGGGGGGAGCCGTATGCCGGCGGCTGGGGGGAGCCGTATGCCGGCTGCTGCTCGGGAGCGCCGTAGGGCTGTTGCGGTGGCACGCCGTAGCCGGGGGCCGAGGGCGCCACGGGCGCCACGGGCGGCTGCTGCGTGGTGTCACCCGCGACGGGCGGGGGTGCGGCCTGGTCCTGGCCGGCGGCGGGGGGCTCCTCGCGCGGCTCGGTCGGACCCTGCGGCTGGTCGGTCATCGCTGTTTCCCCTGTCGACGAGGTGGGACCCCTCGATCCTAGGGGCGGGGCCGCGAGCGCGCGATGACCGGCATCTCACGGGTGTCGACCCCGAGCACGGCCCGCTCGTCGGGCTTGCTGGGCA
>DATITJ010000229.1:0-5968 GCA_035467935.1 Ornithinibacter sp. | reverse complement strand
GGCCGGGTCACACACGCAGGGGTGGTCGCCGGTCGCGGCACGGTGAGTGTCGAGCACCGCGATGGCCTCGTCAGCACCTATGAGCCCGTGAGTCCGGGTGTCACCGTCGGCGACGACGTCTCCGCCGGCCAGGCCCTCGGGCTGGTGACGCCCGGCGCGGCGCCGCACTGCGGGGCCACCGGCTGCCTGCACCTCGGGGCGCGCCGGCAGGGCGCCTACCTCGACCCGTGGCCGCTGCTGCTCGGGGGCGAGATCGCGCTGCTGCCCGTGGGCTGAGCGGTCGGGGTCGTCGGGTCAGGACCTCGGGGTCGTCAGGTCGCGAAACCCGACGCGTGGCCCGGAACGGCGCCGGCGCGCGCGCTCGTGGTGACGTCGACGACGAGGGACGCGGCGGCATCCGACCCGCCGTCGCGCAGGACGAGCCAGCCCACGAGGAGGAGCACGAGCACCACCACGACGGCGACGGCGGCGACAGGTCGCCGGCGTGCTGGCCCGGTGGTCGAACGGCCTGCGGCCGCTGCGGCTGTGGAGCGGCCCGACGGGGCGTCCTCCTCGGCCGCGGTTTCCTGCTGCTCGGCGTCGGCGAGGGGAGCCCTGACCGCCTCCTCGGCGCGGCGGCGCTGCGCCGATCGGCGCCGGGTGTCCGCCACGAGCTGCGACGGAGGCTCGAGGACGATCGAGTCGTGCGAGTCGTCCACCGAGGGCACGCCCAGGTCGAGCGAGTCCGCCTCACGCCACGACAGGTGGACCGCGGGCACGGTGTGAGGGCGCCCCGGGCCCGACACCCGCGGAGCGGCCTCGGCCTCGGGCTCGGGCTCGGGCTCGGCGGCATGGGCGGTGGCCGGAACGTCCGCCGGCCCGCCGAGGGCCGGCTCTTCGCCCACCTCGACGACAACAGGTGCTGCGTCGGCGGTGAGGGCGAACCTCGCGAGCGCCGAGCCGGCCACGGCGACGTCGCCCTCCTCATCGCTCGTCTCGTCGGTCCTCACCGCGGGCGCACCGGGGGCCGTCGAGGGCGCGGCCGGCGGGGCCTGCGGGGCGGGGTGCGAGGGTGCCCAGGTCGGAGGGATCCACGGTTCGGAGAAGGCGGACGGTCTCGAGCCGTTCGCGGACGGCACGTCCATCGCCGACGGTGGGGTGTGCGGCGGCTCGCTGCCCTCGACCGGGACGGAGGGCGCCCCCGGAGGCGCTGGGTTCGGGGGCGCCGGACGGGTCTGCCGGCTCGACGCGGCCTGGGCGGCGGCGGCGGGTGCCGCGGGCATGACACCCGGCGAGGTGCCGGCGGCCGCGGCCGGCGTGGTCGTCACTGGATCGCGGCCGCCCGCAGCGGGGACGGGGGGAGTCGCGGGTGCAGCGGTCCTGCGGGACGGGCGGATGCCGGGCAGGCGGCGGTGCCGGGCGCCGGCGCCCTCCTCGCGCAGTTGGGCCCGCGTCTTGGGCTCGACGTAGAGGCGGCGGACCTCGGAGACCCACTCGGGGACGTCGTAGGCCTCCCGGACGGGGCCGGAGTCGCCGGCACTCGCGGTGGTGGCGTCGTCCGCTCCGTCATCGCCGTTCGGGGGCGGGAGGTCGTCAGGCACGCGGGTGCGCCTGGGCGTAGGACTGCTTGAGGCGGTCGACGGACACGTGGGTGTAGATCTGGGTGGTCGCGAGGGACGCGTGACCGAGGAGCTCCTGGACCATCCGCAGGTCGGCGCCCCCCTCGAGGAGGTGCGTGGCCGCGCTGTGCCGCAGTCCGTGGGGGCCCAGGTCGGGCGCGTCGGGCACGTGGCGCAACAGCTCGTGGACGACGGCACGCACCTGGCGCTGGTCGGCTCGCCGTCCGCGGCGGCCCAGCAGGAGGGCGGCGCCGCTCTCGGGACCGACGAGTCGGGGGCGACCGCGGTCGAGCCACTGGAGGACCGCCTCGCGGGCCGGAACGCCGAACGGCACGCGTCGCTCCTTGTCGCCCTTGCCGACGACGCGCACGACATTGGTGCCGAGGTCGATGTCGTCGACGTCGAGCCCGACGAGCTCACCGACGCGGATGCCGGTGCCGTAGAGGAGCTCGAGCGCCGCATGGTCTCGCAGGTGCAGCGGGTCGTCGTCATCGGCCGCGACCGCCGCGACGTCGAGCAGGGCCGCGGCCGAGCGCTGCGCGAGGACCGGCGGCAGGGTGCGGTGCCGGCTCGGCGCGCTGAGCCGCAGCGACGGGTCGGTCTCGAGGCGCCCGGTGCGCTCGAGCCAGCCGAAGAAGGTGCGCAGCGAGGCCGACGTGCGCGCGATCGTGGCCCGCGCCGCGCCGCGCCGCGACAGCACGCCCAGCCAGGCCCTCAGGTCGGCGAGCGAGACGGCCCGAAGCGCGCCCTCATCGTGCGCATCGACCTCGTCGAGGAACACCGCGACGTCCCTCACGTAGGCACGCACGGTATGGGCCGATCTTCCGCGCTCGGCACGGAGATGGCGTTCGAAGGCGGGCAGCGCGTCGGAACGGACGACGGTCACGGGGCCACCGTGTCACCCCACGGGCACCACGCGCAACGGAATCGCCGTTTGCACACCACGGAAACACCCCGCGTCCTCGGCCGGTTCACCGCACGTCCTGCGCCCGGACCCTCCCCCCACCGGCGCCACCCGCCACGGGTCTCGTGGCCGCCTTCTTGCGCCACCGGCCGGCCTCCCGCGTCACCAGGCCGTCGGCCTCGAGGGCCGCGAGGACACCGACCAGCCGGGGCACGGGGACACCCGAGACCGGGCCAGCCGGTCGGTCGTCACCGAGCCTCGCACCGGGACCGCCGACCAGACGCCGTAGGCCTGGGCGTCCAGGTCGTCCTGCGGGGACCTGCCCACCTGCTCCCCCACCACGACGAGGTCCTCCCCGATGCGGGCCGCCAGCTCCGCCACCTCGGCCGCGTCGGTGACGAGGACGGCATCCGTCTCGCGCAGCAGGGCGTGGCACCCGGCGGAGCCCATGCTCGTCACCGGCCCGGGCACCGCCCCCACGGGGAGGAACAGGTCGCGGGCTTCCCGGGCGGTGGTGAGCGACCCCGAGCGCAGGCTCGCCTCCACGACGACGGTGGCGCGGGCGAGGGCGGCGATGAGCCGGTTGCGGGCGAGGAACCTCGAGCGGTACGGCGCGCACCCCGGTGGTACCTCGCTGACGACGGCGCCGGTCCGGGCCACCGCGTCGAGCAGCCCGCGGTGCGTCACGGGGTAGGCCCGGTCGGCGCCGCACGCGAGCACGGCGACGGTGGGGCCGTCCGCGGCGAGCGCGGCGCGGTGGGAGGCCGCGTCGATGCCGTAGGCCGCGCCGCTCACGACGGTCCACCCCCGGGCCACGAGCCCGTGGGCGATGTCGCCGGCGACGGTGAGGCCGTGGTCCGTGGCCGCGCGGGACCCCACGATCGCGACGCTGCGCTCGGTGAGGGTCGCGAGGTCGGCGTCCCCCTCACGAACAGGCAGTACGGCGGCTCTCGCAGCCGGTCGATGCCGGACGGCCATCCGTCGTCGCCGGGGACGAGCACGTGCAGCCGCTGGCGCCGTGTCGCGTGCCGCAGCGCGTCGAGGTCGAGGTCGGGCAGCCGGGCCTGCCAGCCCTCACGCCGCGACCACGCTTTTCGAATGAGGTACTGACGCGGCTTGTCTTGAGCGCTCAGTTTAGTGATTAGGCCCGCTTCCAGCGCGCAGTCTTCCGCTGACCTGGATGGCTGATTAGGTGGAGCGACCTGCCTCACCGCGCAGCGCTCCTCGGTGTCCACAGGCCGGGTGCGCGCGCGGGGGAACCTGGAGCGAAGGGGGTCACCGTGTTCTTCGCCGTGGGCGGGCGAGGCAGGACGCGAGGCACTCATCTTCTCGCCAATGGGTCGCTGTGCGCAGGGCTGTTGCCGCGATCGGGCGAGATCTGAGTTCTCGGATCTTCAGCCCGAACGGCTCGACGCCAGCGGGCAGCGGGTGTATTCCTGCAGGGGTAGGGCCTTTAACCAGCCGGGCGGCGGGGGCCGCCTGTGCGGGATCGCTTCGACCAGGAGGTCGGCCATGGCCACCACCGCAGCACCCGTTGCCTCAGCAGCACCAGCACCGCGCACCGCACCGGGTGTCCGCGCGTGGCTGGGGTGGTTCGCCCTGTCCGTCATCGTCGGCATGCAGGCTGGCACCGTCTTCAGGCCGCTGGGCACCCTGGGTGAGACCCGGGTCGCGGACTGGGTCGACCTGCTCACCGCCTACGCGGTCCTGGGCACCGCCGCCATGGTGCTGGTCCGAGCCGCCGCCACCCGCCCGCAGTGGGTCCTCTTCGGGGTGGGCGGGGTGTCCTTCGCCCTCGGCAAGGGCCTGCACATCTCCGCCAACTCCGCCAGCAACGTCGCGGATGCCGTCGTCGCGGACTCGGCGATCGTGCACCTGTGGGACGAGGTGGTCAGCCACCTCATCTGGTACACGGGGCTGTCCCTCGTGCTCGCCGCCCTGGCCTGGGCGCTGCACGAGACCGCGATCCGGGTCGGAGTCGTGGACCTCGTCGTCGCCGCCCTGGTGGCCCTGACGCTGGTCAACACCTACATCGAGGGCGCACAGCCGTGGCTAGGCATGGTCTTCCTCGCCGCGCTGCTCGGGGCGGGCGTCCGCTGGCGCCCTGCCCCGGTGTCACGCCTGCTGCTCGTCGTCGGCGGCCTCGGGCTGCTCCTCCTGCTGGGCTGGGGCCTCTACTGGTTCATCACCGACGGCCAGGTGCTCCCCGAATTCAGCGAACTCGGCTGGATCTGAGCGAACTTCCCATGCATGAGCTCCGCCGAGCTCCTCGGCAGTGACGTCTTGCCGCCACCGAGGATTGCCGCGTTTCGCCGGCGCTACCTCCCCGAGCCCGACGCGTCGACGCTCCCTCGTCAGGTGTGACCTGGCAACGGCATGCTGTCGTTGTGAGCCAAGCAGACGCACCCCGGGTGCACGTCCAAACGATCGAGCAATGGCGTGAGTGGCTCGCGGAGCACCACCTCACACAGACGGGCGTGTGGTTGGTGACGTGGCGAAGGACCACCGACCTCCCTGCACCGTCCTATGAGCAACAGATCGAGGAAGCACTGCGGGTCGGCTGGGTCGACAGCACTGCGAAGCGGCTCGACGACGACCGCACCATGCTGTACTTCGCCCGCCGCCGCCCTGGGAGCGAGTGGGCCCGCACCAACAAGGCGCGCATCGCACGGTTGGAGTCCCAGGGGCGCCTTCTGCCGGCCGGCCAGGCGGTCGTGGACAGGGCTCGGGCCGACGGCTCGTGGACGTTGCTCGATGCGGTGGAGGACCTCGTCGTCCCGGACGACCTGGCCACGGCGTTCGATCGCCATGAGGGCGCCCGCCAGCACTGGAACAGCTTCCCTGCGTCCGCCCGCAAGCAGATCCTCTGGTGGATCGTGCAGGCCAAGCGTCCAGCCACGCGTGTGCAGCGGATCGAGGAGGCCGCCCGTCGCGCATCACGGGGCGAACGGGCGCGGTAGCGGAGTCATCTCGTGGAGCACCAGGTCGCCGTGACGACGTCGAAACTGGCATCCGGGAAGGGCAGGGTCAGAGCGTCCGCGATCCTCAGATTCGCACCTTCGCCAAGAGCCTCTCGGGCCCTGTTCAGCATGGCGGGTGACTGGTCGACACCGGCCACCACGCACCCTGCCGCAGCGAAGCGCTCCTGCTGCGTGCCGGTGCCGCAGCCAACGTCAAGTCCCCGCTGACCAGAGCGGGGTGCCGCCATCGCCAACACCATGCCCGCGCGGCGGTGCGTTCAACGGCTCCAGGACCACGTCTTGCAGGGCGGGCAAGCCGGCTGTCGGCATCTCCGGCGGTCACGGCGCCGGCCTGGCCCGACACCTCGCGCGCGGTGAGGAAGTCGTGCTCGAGCTGGACCGGCCCGAACGCGCCAAGCGGCGCCGCGGCGCCAAGTCCGACCCGTTGGACGCGGTCCGCGCCGCCCGCGAAGCCCTCGCCCGCCCGAAGCTGGGCACCCCACGCG
>DATITJ010000228.1:0-3418 GCA_035467935.1 Ornithinibacter sp. | reverse complement strand
GGCGGCAACCCGCTCGCCGCCGCGATCGGGCACGAGGTCGTCACGATGCTCGCCGAGGGCGACTTCCAGCACCGCGCCGCACACCTCGGCCGGGTCCTGGAGGACCGGCTGGCCCCGCTCGTCGGCCCCGGTGCCGGCCTGCGGGCGACGCGCGTGCGCGGCCTCTGGGCCGGCCTCGACATCGAGCCCGGCGGCCCCAGCGGCCGCGAGCTGTGCACGCGGCTGCTGGCGCGCGGCATCCTCGCCAAGGACACCCACGGGTCCACGATCCGCCTCGCACCCCCGCTCGTCGTCACCGAGGAGGAGGTCGGCCTGCTCGTCGACGCCATCGCGGACTCGCTCGCCGAGGGCGCCTAACGCGCGTCCGAGCCGGCCAGGACCCGCTCGGTGTTCCGGGCGATCTCGTCGACGATCTCCGCCCGGCGCGGCTTGGGCAGGTCGTGCGCCATGTCGGGGAACATCACGAGCTTCGACCCGGGCACGGCCCGGGCGGTGGCGATCCCGCCGCTGGGCATGACCAGCTGGTCGAGCAGGCCGTGCACGACCAGCGTCGGCACCCGCACGTCCCGCAGCCCGGGCGTGCGGTCGGGGCTGGCCTGGATGGCGAGCAGCTGGCGGATCGTGCCGAGCGGGTTGATGCTGCGTTCGACGGCCGTGCGCACCATCACCCCGATCTCGTCCTCGTCGAAGTGCGGCCCGGCGATGAGCCGGAACCCCGCGACGCCCAGGCGCGCAGCCTCCTCCGGGTCGGCGGGCCGGGGTGTCGTCATCGAGACGGCCATGGTGGGCAGGAGCCGCGGCGAGACGGTGCCGTGCCGCCGGTTGCCGGTGTTGGACATGATCGAGCAGAGGCTGAGCACCCGCTCGGGGTGGTCGATCGTCAGCTGCTGGGCGATCATCCCGCCCATCGACACCCCCACGACGTGCGCCGCCCGCACCTCGAGGTGGTCGAGCAGCGCGACCGCGTCGGCAGCCATGTCGGACAGCAGGTAGTCGGACTGGGCGTAGCGCCGGTGCGCGAACGCCTTGAACAGCGCGGCGCGGGTCGGCGGCGGTGCGTCGGTCTTCGTCGAGAGCCCGATGTCGCGGTTGTCCATCCGGATGACGCGGAAGCCGCGGTCGGCGAGGCCGTCGACGACGTCCCGCGGCCACGCGACGAGCTGGGCGCCCAGGCCCATGACGAGGAGCATCGGCTCACCGTCGTCGGGACCGTCGAGCTCGTACTCGATCGTCACGTCACCGAGCTGTGCACTGGTCATGGGCTGAGTCTGGCACCCGGAGCCGTCGCCGTGCCGACGACCCCACGGGCCCCGTTAGGGTGGGCGCGTGATCGAGCCCGTGACGTATGCCGTCGTGGCCCTCGCGAGTGTGCTGTTCGTCGTCACGCTCTACTACGCCGTGCGCGACAAGGTCATCGACGACAAGGTCCTGGGGATCGCCGCTCTCCTCGAGCTGGGTCTGCTGATCCAGCTCGTGGCGGCCCTGGTGGGGCTCGGGCAGATCGAGGACGGCACCGAGAAGGCGACGTTCGCGGCATACGTCGTGTCCCTGCCGGTCATCCCCGTCGGCACGGTCCTGCTCGCGATCAAGGAGAAGTCGCGGTGGGCGATGGGCTCCCTCGCGGTGGGAGCCTTCGCCGTGGCCGTGATGACCGCCCGCTGCCTGCAGATCTGGACGTCGAATGCCTGACCCCACCCGCCGCGCCCTCGGTGGCCCCGGCGTCATCCTCGTCGTCGTCTACGGCGTGCTCGCGCTCGCCGCCACGGGCCGATCGGTCCTGCAGATCACGACGGGCTTCGACACGGCGCCGCTGGCCTACACCCTCTCCGCCGTCGCCGCGGCCGTCTACATCCTCGCGACGTGGTGCCTGGCCCGGGGTGGGAGATGGGTGCGGGTCGGCATCGTGGCGTGCGCCGTCGAGCTCGTCGGGGTGCTCGTCGTGGGAGCGGCGTCGCTCCTCGCCACCGAGCTCTTCCCCGACAAGACCGTGTGGTCGCACTTCGGCCAGGGCTACGGCTTCGTGCCGCTCGTCCTGCCCGTCCTGGGCCTGCTCTGGTTCCGGCGGGTCGAGCGCGACGCCGTCCGGGCCGAGTCGGCGGCGCAGACCGCGACCGCCCCGACCACGCTCACCGACTGAACCAGCCTCCCCGACCGGCCCGGCTACCGACCGACCCAGCCCGCGGGTTCAGCCCTCGACGGGTTCGAGCACGAGCACGGGGATGAGCCGGTCGGTCCTGGTCTGGTAGTCGGCGTACGGCGGGTAGGCCGCGACGCAGCGCTCCCACCAGCGCTCGCGCTCGGCGCCGGTGACCTCACGGGCCACGGCCTCCCACGAGCGAGAGTCGTCCTGGAGGGTGATCCGCGGGTCGGCCTGGAGGTTGGCGTACCAGTGCGGGTGCTCGGGCGCCCCGCCCTTGCTGGCCACCGCGGCGTACACCCCGTCGTGCTCGACGCGCATGAGCGGCACCTTGCGGATGGCGCCGGTCCTGGCACCGCGCATCGTGAGCATGACGACGGGCCGGTCCATGACCGACACCGACCGCGTCGTGCCGGAGGCCTCGATCTTCTCGACCTGCTCGCGGACCCACGTCGTGGGGCTGGGGGCGTACTCGGGGTCGCTCATGGTGTCTCCTGTGCTCGTCGGTGTCGTCCCCACCCTCAACTCACTTCTCGCTCGAGGTCTTCCACAGGTTGATGCCGGCGTCGACGGCGTGCTTGTCGATCTTGGCCAGCTCCTCCGCGCTGAACCTCAGGTTCTTCACGGCATCCAGGCTGTCGTCGAGCTGTTGCACCGACGACGCGCCGATGAGCACCGAGGTGACCCGCTTGTCGCGCAGCGCCCAGGCCAGCGCCATCTGGGCGAGCGACTGGCCACGGGCCTTGGCCATCCGGTCCAGCGCCCGCACGTGCTTGATCGACGTGTCCGTGAGCAGCGCCGGGTCGAGCGACTTCCCCTGTGCCGCACGCGAACCCTCGGGAATGCCCTTGAGGTACTTGTTCGTCAGCATCCCCTGCGCGAGGGGGGAGAACGCGATGCAGCCGGTGCCGGTGTCGCCGAGGACGTCGAGCAGGTCCTCCTCGATCCAGCGGTTGAGCATCGAGTACGACGGCTGGTGGATGAGCAGGGGGGTGCCCATCGAGCGCAGGATGTCGACCGCCTCGCGGGTGCGCGTCCCGGAGTACGAGGAGATGCCGACGTAGAGCGCCTTGCCGGCCCGCACGAGCGAGTCCAGCGCGCCCATCGTCTCCTCCAGCGGCGTCGTCTCGTCGAAGCGGTGGCTGTAGAAGATGTCGACGTAGTCCAGGCCCATCCGCTGCAGCGACTGGTCGCACGACGCGGTGATGTACTTGCGCGACCCGCCGCCCTGGCCGTAGGGCCCGGGCCACATGTCGTAGCCGGCCTTGGAGCTGATGACCA
>DATITJ010000227.1:0-2359 GCA_035467935.1 Ornithinibacter sp. | reverse complement strand
CATCAGCCACCGGCTCGGCCCCCACGGTGGCGACGACGAGCTCCGCGCGATCGGCGACGTGCTCGACGACCCGGTCGCCGCTGGAGCTGCGCACCGTCGTGCCGGGGAACATCCGGCCCAGCTCCTCCGCGGTCCGCGCCTCTCCCCGCACGGGCGCCCGCAGGCCCCGGTGACCACACGTCGCGCAGGCCCACGCGGGCTCGACGTGGCCGCACCACCGGCACTGTGGCGGGACGGCGGCCCCCGAACGGGTCAGCGGCCCGGTGCAGACCCGGCAGCGGGCCGGTGAGCGGCACTGCTCGCACGCCAACGAGGGGGCGTAGCCGGCCCGGGGCGTCTGGACGAGAACGGGTCCGGCCTCCAGGCCGCGGCGGATCGCGTCGTACGCCGCGCGCGGGATGCGGGTGCCGACCGCACGGTCCTCGGCGGCGACCGCCTCGACCCAGGCCCGGCGGCGCAGCTCACCGCGCGGGGTGGCCAGCTCGTGGGCCCATCCCGAGGCGACCAGCTGCTGGGCCTCGGGCGTGCGGGCGAAGCCACCCACCAGAGCCGCCGTGCCCTGCTGGTCGGCGCGCATCAGCAGCACCTCGCGGGTGTGGGGGTAGGGGGCGCGCGGCTCGGCGTGCAGGTCGTCACCGTCATCCCAGACGACGACCAGCCCGAGGTCGTGCACCGGGGCGAAGGCTGCTGACCGGGTGCCGACGACGATCCGCCGGGCGCCGCGCGAGACGGCGAGGAAGTCGCGGTAGCGGGCGGCGGGACCGCCGTCTGCGGTGAGGGTGACGTGGTGCCCCTCGCCGAGCACTCCGATGAGGGCGCTGTCGACGCGGGCCACGTCGCGGCGGTCGGGCACGCACACGAGTGCACCGCGGCCCGACGCGTACGTCGCAGCAACGGCCTCGGCCACCATCAGCGGCCAGTCGTCTGCCGGCGCCGCCGACCACACCGCACGGGGGCCACCCCCCTCGGACAGTCGGCGCAGGAACGCGTCGGCGTGCTCGACGGCGCTCCACGCATCTCCCTCCGGAGCCGCGAAGGCCGGAGCGGCCTCGGACGGCTTCTTCTCGGCACCGGCATGGCGCGGCGGCACAGCCAGGCGCAGCACGTCGGACCTGGCGCCGGCGTAACGGTGGGCCAGGGACTCGCTCAGCGTCGCGATCTCGGTGGCCAGCACCGGCTCCGCGCTGACCACCCGCCGCAGGGGTTGGAGCTGGCCGGTGTGGTCGGTCTCGGACCCGCGCTCGACGACGTAGCCGTCCACGTCCTGACCGGCGAACCGCACCTTCACCCGGGCACCCGGAACGGCCGTCTCGGCCATGGCCCGAGGCACGGCGTAGTCGAAGGGGCGATCGAGGTGGGCCAGTGCGATGTCGACCAGCACCCGCGCGACGGGATCGACATCGGCCGGCTCCCAGGCGGCCGCGGTCCGCTTGCGGGTGGCTGCGGCCTTGGCCCGGGCGTCATCGACGGCAGCACGCAGGCCCGGCAGCATCTCGGGCTGACCCGGATCCTGTCCGGCCGTGCGCGCGTCGCTCATGGGCCGCATTGAACCAGCGGGCGCAGACAGCCCACGCCCCGCACTGTCTAATGACCCGGTGAGCACACCGGTGATCGGCATCGTCTCGCCCGGCGCGATGGGCGCGGCGCTCGGGCGGTCCTGGGAGGCGGGCGGCGCGCGGGTCGTCACCACCGTCGAGGGGCGCTCGGAGCGGACGCGCATCCTCGCTTCAGGACTCACCCTGCTGCCCACGCTGCGCGACGTCGTTGCGGCCAGCTCCGTGGTGGTCAGCATCTGCCCACCCGGCGAGGCCGAAGCGTGCCTGGGGGCCATCCTCGGTGCCGCCGCCGAGGCCGGTGCCACTCCCCTGCTCGCCGACCTCAACGCGATCTCGCCCCACCTCGTCCGCACGCTCGCCGCGCGGGCTGCGACGGCCGGCCTCGATCTCGTGGACGGTGCGATCAGCGGCGGTCCGCCCGGCCCGGGCAGCGACACGATCATCTACCTCTCCGGCCCGCGGGCCGACGAGATCGCCGTACTGGAGACGGACGGCCTCCGCCGGCGCGTGGTCGGCGACCAGCCGGGGACGGCCTCCGCGGTGAAGATGTGCACGGCAGCGATCTACAAGGGCACGAACGCGCTGTGGACCCAGTCGCTGCGTGCGGCCGCCGAGCTCGGCGTCCTCGATGAGGTCGTGGACGACCTGCGCGACGCCTACCCCGACCAGGTCGGGCGTACGGCGAAGCGCCTCGCCGTCACCGCCAGCAAGAGCGGACGCTTCGTGGAGGAGATGCGCCAGATCGCCGCCACCCAGGCGTCGGTCGGCCTGACGCCCGCGCTGTACGACGCCCTGGCCGAGGT
>DATITJ010000226.1:0-1676 GCA_035467935.1 Ornithinibacter sp. | reverse complement strand
TGCCGACCAGGGCGATGAGGGCGAACGCCACCAGGACGTAGCGCCACGACAGCCAGCGCCGGGCCCACTGGCGGCGCAGGAAGCGGCGACGGGTGCGCCGGGCGGCGCGCTCCTCCTTGTCGACCAACTCAGTGCTCCACGGAGGTTTCGCGGCCGAGCAGGTCGAGGACCTGCGGGCCGACGGCGGTGACGTAGCCGGCGCCCAGGGTGATGACGACGTCGCCGGGGCGCGCCCGCGCAGCGAGGGCCGCTGCCGCGTCCTCGAGGCTCGAGGCGTTCACGACGCGGTCGGTCGGCAGGGGCACGGCGTCGGAGACCAGCCGGCCGGTGACGGCGGGGTCGGGGTCCTCGCGGGCGACATAGACGTCGAGGACCACGACCTCGTCGGCCGCGCCGAGCTCGCGCCCCATCTGCTCGCCGAAGATGCGCGTGCGGGAGACGAGGTGGGGCTGGAAGGCCGCGACCACCCGGCCGCTGCCGGCCACCGCGCGCGCGGCCTCGAGGTCGCCGCGGATCTCGACCGGGTGGTGGGCGTAGGAGTCGAAGACCCGGATGCCGGCGACCTCGCCCTTGAGCTCCATCCGGCGTCCGGTGCCGGTGAACGCGCCGAGTCCCGCGACGAGGTCGTCGAAGGCGAAGCCGAGCTCGAGTCCCATCGCGAGGGCGGCCACCGCGTCCAGGACGTAGTGGCGTCCGGGGATCCGCAGCCGCAGCTCACCGAGCTCGGCGCCGTCACGCCACACCCGACAGGACGACGTGGAGCCGTCGAGGGCGAGGTCGGAGATCCGCAGGTCAGCCTCGCCCGCCTCGCCGACGGTCACGACCGCAAGCCCCTGCGAACGGGCGGTGCGGGCCAGGTCGGCGGCCCCCGGGTCGTCGACCACGCAGACCAGGAAGCCGTCGCGGTCGATCGTCGCGGCGAACTCGTCGAAGGCCTGGTGGTAGGCCTCCTCGGTCCCCCAGTTGTCGAGGTGGTCCGCCTCGACGTTGGTCACGATGGCGGCGTGGGGCCGGTAGACCAGGAAGGCACCGTCGCTCTCGTCGGCCTCGGCCACGAAGAGGTCGTCGGTGCCGGCGTCGGCGTTGCGGCCGGTGGCGCTCAGCACCCCGCCCACGGCGTACGACGGATCGGCACCCGCCGCAAGCAGCGCCGAGGTGAGCAGCCCGGTGGTCGTGGTCTTGCCGTGGGTGCCGGCGACGGCCAGCACGCGTGCATCGGCCATCACCGCGGCCAGGCCGGCCGAGCGGGGCAGTATCCGCAGTCCGCGACGTCGCGCCTCCAGCACCTCGAGGTTGTCCTCGCGCGCCGCGGTGGTGACGACGAGGGTGTCGGCGTCACCGAGGTGGTCGGCGGCATAGCCGAGGTGGCAGGTGACACCCAGCTCGCGCAGGGCGGGCAGGAACGGGGTGTCGTGGTCGTCGCTGCCGGTGACGACGATGCCGCGCGCGGCCATGATGCGGGCGATGGCGGAGATGCCCGCGCCCCCGATGCCGACGCAGTGGACGCGTCCCAGCTCGGCGGCGGGGAGGATGGTGTCGGGGACGGGGATCCTCACCGTGCCGTCCTCACTGTGCCGACCTCGAGAGAGCGGCATCGGCGATCATGCGGGCGAGCTTGTCGTCCGCGTCGAGCGGGATGACGCCCATCGCCGCGGCGCCCATGGCGTCGAGGCGGG
>DATITJ010000225.1:0-4510 GCA_035467935.1 Ornithinibacter sp. | reverse complement strand
GGCGTCGATGACGTCGACCCCGAGCTGTTCGAGGGCGGATGCCGTGCGCCGGCGCAGCGCGACCGTGCGCTCCGCGGCCGCCGCGTCGTAGACCTCGCCGGTGCTCGACCGCGAGGCCCGCATCCTCGCCAGGGCCGGGTCGCTCACCGAGGCGACGACGACCCGGTGGTGCGCGGCCAGCGCCGGGAGGACGGGCAGGAGCCCCTCCTCCACCGCCGAGGACTCCAGCGCGGTCAACAGCACCACCAGCGCGCGGTGCGTGCCCAGCCGCATCACCTCGGTGGCCAGGGCCGACCAGTCGGCCTCCACGAGCCGGGACTCGACGGGCGCGAGCGTGCTGATCGTGTCGTGGAGCAGCCGGGCCCGGTCGGCGCCGGTGACGCGCGTGTGCACGACGCGGTCGCCGGCGATCACCTGCACCCGGTCGTGCGCGTGACCCGCGAGGGCGGTGAGGAGCAGCGCGGCGTCCATCGCGGCATCCAGCCGGGGGGCGTCGCCGATGCGCCCGGCGCTCGTGCGCGAGGTGTCGAGGACGATGACGACCCGGCGGTGCTGCTCGGGCTGCCACGTGCGCACGACGAGGTTCTGGCGCCGGGCCGTCGCCCGCCAGTCGATCGAGCGCACGTCGTCGCCCTCGACGTAGTCGCGCAGGCTGTCGAACTCGGTGCCCTGCCCGCGCGTGCGCACCGCGGCGCGGCCGTCGAGCTGGCGGAGCACGGCGAGGCGGCTCGGCAGGTGCTTGCGGGCCGGGAACGCGTGCAGCGCCCGCATCGAGCCGGGCACCTCGAGCGAGCGCTGGCGCGCGGCGAGCCCGAGCGGCCCGCGCAGCCGCACCGTCACCCGGTCGGCCACCCGGTCGCCGCGCCGGGTGGGCACGAGCCGGGTGGTGAGGCGCACCCGCTCGTGCGGCGGCACCGTCAGCTCGTGCACGGCATCCGCCGCACCGGCCGACGGCGGCCACGCGTCCCGCAGGATGCCGCGCACGCCGCGGTCGGAGGTGTTGGTCACCCACAGCGTGGTCGACGTCGACTCACCGAGCCGCACCTGCGCCGGCTCGCCCCGCACGATCCGCAGCACGTCGGGCCGGCTGGCGAGCAGCACGTCGAGCGCCACGAGCACGACGACGAGGAGCACCCACCAGCGCACCGTCGCCGGCTGCGGCCACAGCGCGACCGGTGCCAGCCCGAGCAGGGCCAGCACGACGGCGCGCCAGGTGATCGCCATCAGCGGGGGACGGGCACCGCGCCGAGCGCGCTCTCGAGCACCGCGTTGACGCCCACGCCCTCGAGCTCGGCCTCCGGGCGCAGCGAGAGGCGGTGCGCCAGGGTGGCGTGGGCCAGGGCCTTGACGTCGTCGGGCGTGACGAAGGTGCGTCCGGCCAGCCAGGCCCACGCCCGGCTCGTGGCCATCAGCGCCGTCGCGCCGCGCGGGGAGACGCCGAGGGCCAGCGACGGCGAGACGCGCGTCGCCCGGGCGATGTCGACGATGTAGGCCGCGACCTCGTCGGAGACCTCGACCTGCCGCACGGCCGCGACGCCGGCGTCGAGGTCGGACACCGTCGCGACGGGCCGGATGCCGGCCGCACGCAGGTCGCGCGGGTCGAACCCGGACGCGTGCCGCCGCAGCACCTGCACCTCGTCGGACCGCTCGGGCACCGGCAGCACGACCTTGAGCAGGAAGCGGTCGAGCTGGGCCTCGGGCAGCGGGTAGGTGCCCTCGTACTCCACGGGGTTCTGCGTCGCGGCGACCATGAACGGGCCGGGCAGCGGGTGCGGGTGGCCGTCGATGCTCACCTGCCGCTCCTCCATGGCCTCGAGCAGCGCCGACTGCGTCTTCGGGGGCGTGCGGTTGATCTCGTCGGCGAGCAGGAGGTTGGTGAACACCGGCCCCTGCCGGAAGGTGAAGTCGCTCGTGCGGGCGTCGAAGACCAGCGAGCCGGTGAGGTCGCCGGGCATGAGGTCGGGGGTGAACTGCACGCGCTTGGTGCCGATGTCGAGCGCGGCGGCGAGGCTGCGCACGAGGAGCGTCTTGGCGACACCCGGCACACCCTCGAGCAGGATGTGCCCGCGGCACAGCAGGGCGACGAGCAGGCCGGCGACCGCGGCGTCCTGGCCCACGACGGCCTTGGCGACCTCGGCGCGCACGGCGAGCAGGGCCGCGCGGGCACGAGCGGCGTCGGCGGTCGCGTCGGTCGCGTCGGGCGGCGGCGGTGGGGCGGTGTCGTGCTCGGTCATGGGTGGTGGGCCCTCTCCTCGAGGTCGGTGAGCTGCTGGGCGAGCTGGATCAGGGAGCCGTCGTCGTGGGGGTCCGGCCCGAACAGGATGCCGCCGACCTCGTCGGCCGGCCGACCCGTGGTGCTCGACACGGCGTGGACGAGCGCGACGGCACCGGCGGCCGGTGGCACCGCGAGCCGGCGGGCGAGCCGGTCGCGGGTGCCGGCACGCAGCACGGCGGCGGCCCGGCCGCGGTCGCCGGCCCGGCGGTAGAGCCGGCCGCGGCTCTCGGTCGTCTCCACGGCCCGCACGACGACGGGCAGCGGCTCGGGCACGAGGCGTCCGAGGCGCCGGCCGCGGGACAGGGCGAGCAGCACGACGACGACGCCGAGCAGGGCGATGGCCGGGCCGGTCCACACCGGCCAGACGTCGGCCGAGCCGTCGTCGTCGCCGGGGCCGCCGGCGGTGAGGTCGCCCTGGCCGGGGTGGTACCAGACGAGCCGGGACGTCGAGCCCAGGGCCCGCACGGCGAGGCCCGCGTTGCTCTCGTCGGTGATCGCCTCGTTGGCCCAGGCGCTGCCGAACCCCACGAGCACGGTCGCCGGGTGCGCGGCGCCGGACGGGAGCTCGAGCATCGCCGCACCCGAGCCGCCCTCGGGCCCCGTGTCGTCCCCGGGGCCGTCGCCCTGCGGCAGCACGAAGCACGGGGACGCCGTGGCGCCATCGTCGGCGAGGTAGCGCGTGTCGGTGGTGCTCACGACGTCGTCGTCGCGCGCCACCGTGGAGTCGCAGCGGGCCGGGAGCCCGTCGACACCGCCGGGGTAGGCCGAGGCCGGCACCCCCATGGCGTCGAGCTGCTCGGTCGAGCCGCCCACGACGACCAGGCGTCCCGCGGCTCGGGCGGCCGCACCGAGGCGCCCGGCCGCGCCGGGGCCGAGGTTCGTGGGGTCACCGAGCAGCACGGTCGTGGAGCGGTCGGGTGCGGCGTCCTCGAGCCCGCCGATGGAGCGCACGACGTCGACCTCCACGCCCTGCTCGCGCAGCACCTCGGCGAGGGCCATCGCCCCCTCCGGGCCCGGCCCCTGGGGGTCCAGCGGCTGCGTCGGGCGCTGCCCGGTGAGGGCGAGCAGCACGACGAGCAGCAGGCCGAGGCCGACCACCGCGACGTAGGCCGCCGTGCGACGGCTGCGGATGCCGTCCCGTCGCGTCCCGCCACCGGCGGCCGTCGTCGGGGGGTGCTCGCCCACCGCGGTCACGGCCGCACCACTGCTCCGCCGACCGGCTCCGGCAGCACCGGCCGGGTCTGCGCGAGGTCGGCGTCGAGCGCGACGACGGCACGGGCCGCGTCGGTCGAGGCCGGGCGCCGCCCGTAGCGCACGGCGTCGAAGGTGTCGGCGGCGGAGGCGAGGCCACCGGCATACGCGGGGAACACCGGCCCGAGCGCGACCGACACCTCGTGCGCGGTGCGACCGGGCAGGTCGTCGAGGAGGGTGCGCTCGACCGCCGACCGGGCGAGCGCGCGGTAGCCCTCCAGGACGGCGCTCTCGGCGTCCCCGGACGCGAGGGCCGAGCGGGCGGCCGCGCGGTGCTCCGCCGCGGAGCGGCTCGGGCCGTCGAGCACGCCACCTCGGCCCGGCCCGGTCATCCGGCGCTCGGCGCGCACCGACCGGGCCACGACGAGCGCGAGCACCCCCACCCCGAGGAGCACGGCGAGCCAGATCGTCCAGGCCGGCAGGCCCCCCTCCGCCGTGGTGCCGCCGAGCGCGTCCATGAGCCAGTCCACGAGGCGCTGCAGCAGTCCGGGGTCCTCCTGGTAGACGCCCTTGCGCAGCTCGGCCTCGAGCCACTCCCGGGCCTGCGCGGACGTCGGGTCGAGCGGGGGGGCGAGTCGCACCGGGTCAGCGCGCCGCGGCGGCGCTCGGCCAGGGGGCGGGGCCGCCCTGCTGCGAGGCCTGGATGAGCTGGACGTCGAGGCCCTCGCGACGGATGCGCTGGTCGACGACGAGGAGGGCGTCGACCCCGGCGGTGAAGGGGGTCGTGAGGGCGCCGCTGATGAGGGTGGCGAGGCCGGCGAGGATCGCCTGCCACATGAACAGCTGGTCCTCGCCGCCCAGCGCGATCACCGCGACGACCCCGACGATCGTGATCGGGAGGGTGATGATGTTGGCGGCGAACCCGACGACGGCCGCGGTGAGGAACCGGATGCCGAGGATCCTCCAGAACGGCGTGCCCGAGGTCAGCACCCACGAGCGCGCGAACGCCGACCACACCCCGCGGCCCTCGAGGACGATCAGGGC
>DATITJ010000224.1:0-5464 GCA_035467935.1 Ornithinibacter sp. | reverse complement strand
CAGATCTCGATCGAGGACGACGGCACCGTCTACATCGGTGCGACCGACGGCCCGTCGGCCGAGGCGGCCCGCGCGATGATCAACGCCATCGCCAACCCGCAGATGCCGGAGATCGGCGAGCGCTTCCTCGGGACCGTCGTGAAGACGACGACCTTCGGCGCGTTCATCAGCCTCCTGCCGGGCAAGGACGGCCTGCTGCACATCTCCGAGGTGCGCAAGCTCGTCGGTGGCAAGCGGATCGACAACGTCGACGACGTGCTGGCGGTGGGCCAGAAGGTCCAGGTCGAGCTCAAGGAGATCGACCCGCGAGGCAAGCTCTCGCTGGCCGCCGTGCTCGCCGAGGGCGAGAGCGGTGACGAGCAGGCCCCCGCGGCCGACTCGGCCCCGTCCGTTGCTCCGGAGGCCGACGCCGACGCCGACGCCGGCGCCGGCTCCGGCTTCGCCTCCGACGACGAGGGCGACGCCCCCGCCGACGGTGGCGAGGAGCGTGGCGAGCGTCGTCCGCGCAACCGTCGCCGTGGCGGCAACCGCGGTCGCGGCGAGCGTTCCGGCGAGGGCTCGGGCGACAGCGTCCCCGCCGACGCCTGATCCGCCCTGACCCGACGGGGGGCCCGCACCGTGTGGTGCGGGCCCCTCGTCGTGCGTGCTCGGGT
Source organism: Ornithinibacter sp. (assembly GCA_035467935.1). Lineage (GTDB taxonomy): Bacteria > Actinomycetota > Actinomycetes > Actinomycetales > Dermatophilaceae > Fodinibacter. The sequence goes on along the minus strand of DATITJ010000224.1, from coordinate 4,811 downwards.
GCGGTCAGGCGCTCGCCCTGCGCAGCGTGTGCGGGGCGGACCAGCGCATCTCCATGCGCACGTGACGGTCGGTGGTGATGACCGGGACCCAGCGCATGGCCAGGCCGCTGCGGGTCGTGGTGGTCGCGACCTTCCTCATGGGACCCTCCTCTTGTCGTTCATCTGTTGTTCACCCAAAGGATACCTGAGCACGGTCAAGATGAACGGGAGATGAACAACTCGGCGTGGCGTGTGCGGTGGGAGGGCGGCGGACCGCGGTGGCTACAGTGCCGTGCATGAGCGCGACGAGGGTGGCCGTCATCGGTGCGGGCGGCCGGATGGGGTCGACCGTCTGCCGGGCCGTCGACGACGCCCACGACCTCGAGCTCGTCGGCCGCTTCGACGTGGGGGACGACCTCGGCGACCTCGCGGGGGCCGACGTGGTCGTCGAGTTCTCGGTGCCCGACGCATCCCCGGCGAACGTCGCGCACTGCGTGGAGCAGGGCGTCCACGTCGTCGTCGGCACGACCGGTTGGTCGGAGGACCGGCTCGCCACGCTGCGCGGGCAGCTGGGCCCCGACCCCCAGGTCGGCGTGCTGATCGCCCCCAACTTCGCCATCGGGGCGGTGCTGATGATGGCCTTCGCCGAGCGGGCCGCCCGGTTCTACGAGTCGGTCGAGGTCATCGAGCTGCACCACCCCGACAAGGTCGACGCGCCCTCGGGCACGGCCGCCCGCACGGCCGACCTCATCGGGGCCGCGCGCGAGCGCGCAGGGCTCGGACCGGTCCCCGACGCCACCAGCCACGACCCCGACGGCGCCCGCGGCGCGCGCGTGCACGGCATCCCCGTGCACTCGGTGCGGCTGCGCGGCCTGGTGGCCCACCAGGAGGTCCTGCTCGGCGGCTCGGGGGAGATGCTGACGATCCGCCACGACTCCTTCGACCGGGTGTCGTTCATGCCCGGCGTGCTCGCCGCGGTGCATGCCGTGGGCGACCACCCCGGCGTGACGGTGGGGCTCGAGCACTACCTCGGCCTGGCCTGAGCGACGAGGGGCCGCGCTCCTCGAGGGGTGCCGGGCGGTCGCCGGACGCGTCGCTGCCGTCAGCCCCAGCCGAGGGCGCGCAGCCCCGCGGCGACGGCGCCGGCGGCGAGCACGATGACGAGGAAGTTCGCCCGCAGCAGCAGGAGCACGACGGCGACCCCGACGGCGACGAGCCGTGCGTCGACGACGAGCGCACCGGCATCCCCGGTCACCGACTGCACGACGACGAGCGCGGCGAGCAGCGCGACCGGCAGCAGGGTCGTGACCCGCTGGGTGCGCTCGCCTGCCATGAGGCTCTCGGGCACGAGGTAGCCCGCGAGCTTGATGACGAACGACAGCACGCTCGCGACGACGACGGCCACCCAGAGGCTCACGGCGTGGGGTCCGATCCCACGAGGGTGCCGTCGCCGCCCTCGAGCGGGTCCTCGTGGCGGCCGGGGTGGCGCACACCGACGACGAGGGCGGCGGCGGCCGCGAGGATCACGGGGACGCCGGCCGGGAGGAACGGCGAGGCCAGCATGGCGATGAGCACCGCGAGCACGGCGGTGGCCGTGGCGTCCCGGCTCCTCAGGCGCGGCCAGAGGAGCGCGACGAACGCGGCCGCCGCGGCGGCGTCGAGGCCCAGGGCCCGTGGGTCGCCGAGCGCGTTGCCGAGGAGGGCGCCGAGGAGGGTCGAGAGGTTCCACAGCACGAACACGGCGATCCCGGTCTGCCAGAACCCGAGCCGCTGGGCGGCCGGCTCCGGCTGGGCGATGCCGACCGCCGTCGACTCGTCGATGGTCAGCTGGGCCGCGGTGAGGCGCCTGACGCCGGTGACGTGCAGCAGCCGGGAGGTCTGCAGGCCGTAGAGGCCGTTGCGGATGCCGAGCATGGACGACGTGGCGATCGCCGCGGGGGCGGCGGCGAGGCCACCCGCCGCGATGATGCCGACGAAGGCGAACTGCGAGCCGCCGGTGAACAGCACGATGGACAGCGCCTGTGCCTGCCAGACATCCAGGCCCGCCGCCACGGCCAGGGCGCCGAAGCTGACGCCGTAGGTGCCGCTCGCGACCCCCACGGACCAGGCCTGGCGCACGACCTCACGGCGCCGGGCGGGGGACAGCACGGCGTCCGGCGCGGCGACGGCATCCGGTGTGCCCGCCGCGTCCCCCCGGTCCGTGGCGTCGGGCGTCACCCGGGCGCGCCCTCCCCGTGCTCGAGGAGGCCGGCCGACAGGCGCACCTCGCGCAGCGTCCCGCCGTCGGCGGAGACGACCCGGTCGCGGAAGGCCCCGTCGGGGGCGAAGCCGGAGGCGGCGAGGAACGCGCGCACCGCCTCGTCGTCGGCAGGCACCCACACCGAGACCGAGTCGGCGCCGGCCTCGCGCAGCACGTCGCCGCCGGCGTTGAGCAGCCGGGAGCCGTGGCCCTGGCGGCGGGCCTCGGGGTGCACGCCGAGCACGGTCACCTCACCCGAGGCGCCACCGGCGTCCGGGTCCTGGCAGGGGCCGATCGCGGCGAGACCGACGACCTGGTCCCCGGCGCACGCGACCATGAGGCGGTGCACGCCCTCGGGCGGCGCGGTGAGGCTCTCGCGCCAGGTCCGCGCGAAGGCGTCGGGCTCGAAGAGCGCGACGACGTCGTCGGGCACGCGACCGGCATACGCGTCGCGGAAGACCATGGCCTGGACCATCCCGATCGCGGGGGCGTCGTTGGGGCGGGCCCGGCGGACGCTGGCGTCGGCGAGGGGACCGGGCTCGGGGGTGTGCCCGTGGTCGCCGTGGTCGTGCCCGTGGCTGTGGTCGTGCGGGGGACCGGTCGTCATCTCAGCGTCCCCGGAAGACGGGCGGACGGCGCTCGGCGAACGCGCGGCGGCCCTCGGCGAGGTCGTCGCTGGCCCAGGCGCGGGCGAAGGCTGCCTCGTAGCGTGCCAGCTCGGCGTGGTTGTCGTGGTGGGCGTCGAAGCCGACCTTGGAGCCGGCCTGGGTGAGCGGGGCCAGGGCGGCGGCGCGAGCGGCCACCTGCTGAGCCTCGGCGAGACCGCCGCGCTCCTGCGCGAAGCCCAGCCGCCACGCGTCGTCGGTGTCGAGGACGGCGGCGGTGAGCACCATGTGGCGCGCGGCGCCCTCGCCCCAGAAGCGGGCGACCCGGTCGACGGTCCAGTGGTCGACCATGAGGCCGAGGCGGGCCACGGGCACCGCGAAGCGCGCGGTGGGGCCGACGACCCGCACGTCGCAGGCCACGGCGAGCTGCATCCCGAGACCCATGCAGGAGCCGTCGATCGCCGCGACGGTCGTCACGGGCGTGGTGGCGAGGTGCTCCAGGACCTCGGCGAGGCGGGAGGTGAAGGACACGTCCTCGAGCTCGGTGAGGTCGGCGCCGGCGCAGAAGTGGCCGTCGGCGCCGGTGACGACCAGCGCGCGGGCACCGGCCTCGAGGGCGGCGCCGAGGGTGTGGTGGAGCTCGTCCAGCGCGTCGTGGTTGAGGGCGTTGCGCCGGTGCGTGCGGTCGATGGTGACGGTGGCGACGCGGTCGGCGACGTCGAGGTGGATGGGCACCTCCACGACACTACCGACCGCTGACGGCACGGCCTCCGGGGTGTTCCATCACCCGGGACCGGCGTGCTCGCCCCTGTGGATGGATCCCGGACCTCGGTATGTTGCTCACGGAGTCACACCCTCAACGTCGAAGGAGTACTTGGATGGCCACCACCCGCACCGCGTCCGCCCACTGGGAGGGTTCCCTCATGGAGGGCGCCGGCCAGGTCTCGCTCGAGTCATCCGGCATCGGGACCTACGACGTCTCCTGGCCCTCGCGCGCCGAGGCCGCCAACGGCAAGACCAGCCCCGAGGAGCTCATCGCCGCGGCACACTCCACGTGCTTCTCGATGGCGCTCTCGCACGGGCTCGCGCAGGCCGGCACGCCGCCCACGACGATCGACACCACCGCCGACGTCACCTTCCAGCCCGGCACCGGCATCACCGACATCGCGCTCAAGGTCGTCGGCGCGGTGCCCGGGCTCACGGCCGAGCAGTTCGACGAGGCGGCGCAGGCCGCCAAGTCCGGCTGCCCCGTCAGCCAGGCGCTCGCCGCCGTGCCGATCACGCTCGAGGTCCACTTCACGCCGTGAGCCGCTGGCCCTGCGCCCGCGCCGAACCCCTCGCGGACCGACGGCACCCGCCCGGGCCAGCACCCGACTCGCAGAGCCCTTACCAGTGCACGCGCTCGTAGACGACCCGTGACCAGCCGTCGTGCGTCTCGCGCACGTCCTCGCTCCAGTCGGCCCCCGCCCACTCGGGGAACCACGTGTCACCCTCGGGCTCGGCGTCGACCTCCGTGACGACCATGCGGTGCGCGAACGGGAGCGCCTCGGCGTAGATCTGGGCCCCGCCCGCCACGAAGACCTCGTCGGCCGGTCCGGCCAGGGCCACGGCCTCCGCGAACGAGTGCGCCGACTCGACCCCGGCGTGGTGCCAGAACGGGTCGCGGGTCACGACGATCGTGCGTCGCCCCGGCAGCACCCGGCCGATCGACTCGAACGTGCGTCGCCCCCTGACCAGGGGGTGCCCCATGGTCGTCGCCTTGAAGTGGGCGAGCTCCTCGGGCAGGTGCCACGGCATCTGGCCGTCGAGCCCGATGACACCGTTGCGCGCCACCGCGGCGATGAGAGTGATGCGGGTCATCAGGCCTCCTCAGACGGCGATCGGCGCCAAGATGGACGGGTGCGACTCGTAGCCGACGAGCTCGAAGTCCTCGAGGTCGTAGTCGTCGATGCCGGGCTGCGGCGTGATGCGCATCGTCGGCAGCGGGA
>DATITJ010000223.1:0-4163 GCA_035467935.1 Ornithinibacter sp. | reverse complement strand
CCGGGGTGTGATGTGAGACTGGGGGCCGGAGCATCCCCCAGCGAGGAGCGTGTCGTGCTGAGAGTCGGGTACAAGGCGTCGGCGGAGCAGTTCGCCCCGGGCGAGCTCGCGGCCCACGCCGTGCGGGCCGAGGAGCTCGGGCTGGACTCGGTGACGATCTCCGACCACTTCCAGCCGTGGCGGCTGCAGGGCGGGCACGCGCCGAGCTCGCTGGCCTGGATGTCGTGGGTGCTCGCACGCACCGAGCGGGTCGTGGTGGGGACGTCGGTGATGACGCCGACGTTCCGTTACAACCCGGCCGTCGTGGCGCAGACCTTCGCGACGATGGCCTGCCTCGCCCCCGGTCGCGTGATGCTCGGCGTCGGGACCGGGGAGGCCCTCAACGAGGTGGCCGTGGGGTCGGTCGGTGACGGCGAGTGGCCGGAGTTCAAGGAGCGCTTCGGGCGGCTGCGCGAGGCCGTGCGGCTCATGCGCCGGCTGTGGACCGAGGACCGGGTGACCTTCGAGGGCGAGTGGTACCGCACCGAGGACGCCGCGATCTACGACCGACCCGACGTGCCGGTGCCCGTGTACGTCGCCGCGGGCGGCCCGATGGTGGCCCGGTATGCCGGTCGCGTCGCCGACGGCTTCATCTGCACCTCGGGCAAGGGCCGCGAGCTCTACGCCGACCAGCTCGTGCCCGCCGTCGACGAGGGCCTGGACAAGGCCGGACGCGGCCACGGCGAGATCGACCGGATGATCGAGGTCAAGCTGTCGTGGGACCCCGACCCCGATGAGGCGCTGGAGAACACCCGCTTCTGGGCGCCGCTGTCGCTCACGGCCGAGCAGAAGCACTCGATCCACAGCCCGCGCGAGATGGAGCAGGCCGCCGACGCACTGCCCATCGAGCAGGTCGCCAGGCGGTGGGTCGTCGCGTCGCGGCCCGAGGACGTCGTCGAGGCGCTGCGCGTCTACACCGACCTCGGGTTCGACCACCTCGTCGTGCACGGCCCCGGTCACGACCAGGAGCGCTTCCTGTCGACCTTCGCCGAGCGGGTCCTGCCCGGGCTGCGCGAGCTGACCCCCGCGCGCCGGTGAGCGAGCACGTGCCGGCGCGGGTGCCCACCGCGCCCGCAGCGCTGCGACTGCGCGGCCGCACCTTCGACACCGCGCGGCCGGCGGTCATGGCGATCGTCAACCGCACGCCCGACTCGTTCTGGTCGGGCAGCCGGCACGCCGACCTCGGCTCCGCGCTCGCGGCCCTCGACGAGGCCGTCGCGCTCGGGGCCGACATCGTCGACGTCGGCGGGGTGCGCGCCGGGCAGGAGGGGGCGGTCGTGACGGCCCAGCAGGAGGTCGAGCGGGTGGTGCCGTTCCTCGCGGCGGCGCGTGACCGGCATCCGGACGTCGTGCTCAGCCTCGACACGTGGCGAGCGGCGGTGGCCCGGGAGGCCGCGGCGGAGGCCGGGATCGATGTCGTCAACGACACGTGGCAGGGCCACGACCCCGAGCTCGTGCACGTCGCCGCCGAGGTGGGGGCGGGCTACGTCGTGTCGCACACGGGCGGGCTGCCGCCGCGCACCGACCCGGTCGCGGTGACCTACCCGCCGGAGCCCTTCGGCGTCGTCGACGACGCGCTGCGCACGCTGCGGGAAGGGGCCAGGCGAGCGATGGACGCCGGGGTGCCGGCCGACCGCGTGCTCGTCGACCCCACGCTCGACTTCGGGAAGACGACCGCGCACTCGCTGACCCTGCTGAGGCACACCGAGGCGATCGTCGCGCTGGGTTTCCCTGTGCTGCAGGCGCTCTCGCGCAAGGACTTCGTCGGCGAGACGCTCGACCTGCCCGCCGACGACCGGCTCGAGGGCACCCTCGCGGCGACCGCCGTGGCGGCGTGGCTCGGGGCCACCGTGTTCCGGGCGCACGACGTGCGGGCCACCCGCCGGGTCGTCGACATGGTCGCGTCGATCCGCGGGGAGCGCCCGGTCGCGGTCAACGTGCGCGGGGTGCCGCGATGACCGGGGCCGGCGGCCCGCTGGCCGGCATCCGGGTCGTGGAGCTCGGTGGCATCGGGCCGAGCCCCTTCGCCGCGATGTACCTCGCCGAGCTCGGGGCGTCGGTGGTGCGCGTCGACCGGCCCGGCGAGACCAACCCGCTGGCACTGGCCGGCGGGCTCCGGCGTTCGCGGCCGAGCATCGCCGTCGACCTCAAGTCGGGGGCGGGACGGGGTGTCGTGCAGCGGCTCGTCGACGACGCAGACGTGCTGCTCGAGGGCTACCGGCCGGGTGTCGCCGAGCGGCTCGGCCTCGGGCCCGACGAGTGCCTCGCCCGCAACCCGCGGCTCGTGCACGCCCGGATGACGGGGTGGGGGCAGACCGGGCCGTGGGCGCAGCGGGCCGGGCACGACATCACGTATGCCGCGGTGTCGGGCACGCTGCACGCGCTGGGCCCCGCTGACCGGCCGGTGGCCCCGGTGCCGGTGATCGGTGACTTCGCGGGTGGGTCGATGTACCTCGTCGTCGGGGTGCTGGCCGCGCTCATCGCGCGCGGCACGACCGGGCGGGGGCAGGTCGTCGACGCCGCGATGGTCGACGGCTCGGCGCACCTGTTCACGATGGTCCACGGCCTGCTCGGGGCGGGCGCCTGGCGTGACGAGCGCGAGGCCAACCTGCTCGACGGTGGGGCGCCGTTCTACGCCGTGTACGACTGTGCCGACGGGAGGTTCGTCGCGGTCGGCGCGCTCGAGCCGCCGTTCTGGGCCGAGCTGGTGGCCGGCCTGGGGGTCGAGGTCCCGGGGGAGCAGTACGACACCGACACCTGGCCCGCCCAGCGGGAGGTGTTCGCGGCCGCGTTCCGCACCCGCACCCGCGACGAGTGGGCCGCCCACTTCGAGGGCACCGACGCCTGCGTGGCCCCGGTGCTGTCGCTGCGCGAGGCGCCGCACCACCCGCACCTCGTCGGGCGCGGCAGCTTCGCGCCCGACGCGCACGGTCACCCGGTGCCCCGCACCGGCCCCCGGCTGTCCGACACCCCGGCGCTCGGCCCGGGACGCGAGCCGAGGCCGGGGGCCGACACCACGGCATACCTGCTCGCGCACGGCTTCACCGAGACCGAGGTCACGGACCTCGTGGCGTCCGGCGCCGTCGTGCAGGCGTGACCGGTGCGGTTGACTGACGGGATGAGCACCAGCGCCGTCCTCGTCGAGACCGCCGGCCCCGTCGGGCGGATCACCCTCAACGCCCCGGAGCGGCTCAACGCCGTCGACCCCGAGATGTGCGCGGCCGTGGCCGCCGCCGTGCGGGCGTTCGACGCCGACCCCGCGGTGCGGGTCATCGCGTTGGGCGGAGCAGGGCGTGGGTTCTGTTCCGGCGCACCGCTTTCCGCTGACGGCGCGACCACCGGCACGTTGTATGCCGGCGCCGACCTCGTGCGTGCCCTCCTCGCCTCCCGCACGCCGGTCGTCGCGCTCGTGCACGGGGTCGCCGCCGGGATCGGGGTGCCGATGGCGCTCGCTTGCGACTACGTGCTGGCGAGCGAGGCGGCGTCGTTCGTGCTCGCGTTCGCGCGGATCGGCCTGATGCCCGACGGCGGGTCGACCGCCCTCGTGGCCGCGTCGGTCGGCCGGGCGCGGGCCATGCGGCTCGCCCTGACGGGGGAGAAGCTGCCCGCGACAACGGCCGCGGAGTGGGGGATGGTCGCCGAGTGCGTGCCGGCCGCGGACTTCGAGGCCCGGGCGGCGGCGCTGCTCTCGGCCCTCGCGGCCGGACCGACCGTGGCGCTCGGGGAGACGAAGGAGGCGGTCAACGCGGCATCCGTCGACGTCGAGGCGGCGCTCGGTCGGGAGGAGGCGGGCCAGATCGCGCTCATGGACACGCAGGACTACCGCGAGGGCGTCGCGGCCTTCGTCGCCAAGCGGCCAGCCGAGTTCACCGGCCACTGACCGCACGCCCGGTCCCGGGATCGACCGACAGGTCGATCCGAGGACGGGTGGATCCGTCCCTGACGTGACCTATCGGGCGATCCGGGGACAGCGGCTGCCCGACCTCGACGGCGTCGAGGTGCTGCGGACACTGCGACGCACCTCGAACGTCCCCGTCGTCGTGCTCTCCGCCCGCCACCAGTCCGACGACAAGGTGGAGGCGCTCGACGAGGGCGCCGACGACTACGTCACCAAGCCGTTCGGC
>DATITJ010000222.1:0-2341 GCA_035467935.1 Ornithinibacter sp. | reverse complement strand
CAGGTGTCGATGTACTTCTCGTTCGTCACCCGCTTCATCCTCGTGTTCGGCGTCGGCTTCCTGTTCCCGGTCGTGCTCGTCGGGCTCAACGCCATCGGCGCGATGCCGGCGACCCGGCTCATCAAGGGCTGGCGGGTCGCGATCGTGCTGATCTTCGTCTTCGCGGCCGTGGCCACCCCCACCGCCGACCCGTTCACGATGTTCGTCTTCGCGGCGCCGCTGACCGTCCTCTACTTCGCGGCGTGGCTCGTGTGCCGTCTCCTCGACAAGCGCAAGGAGAAGGCGCGCCCCGACTGGCTCGACGTCGACGACACCGAGGCCTCGGAGCTCTGACCCCCGAACCGGCTCAGCCGAGGCCCGCGAGCACCTGGGCGACGACGATCTTCGTGATCATCGCGACGGGGTACACCAGCGCGTAGGCCACGCCGACGCGGGTGTCGTGCCCGGTGCGCTCGTCGACGTAGGCGAGGATCGCCGGCTGGGTCTGCGCCCCGCCGAGGGCGCCGGAGGTGTCGAGCCACGGCATCCGGCGCAGGACGTGCATCCCCACGACGAGCAGCACCGCGCCGACGGCGGTGAGCGCCAGCCCCAGCACGAGCACGCGCCAGCCCGCATCGGAGCCGAGCGCCTCGGTGATCGTGCCGCCGGCGCGCACGCCGGCGTAGGCGAGGAAGGTGACCATGCCCAGCGTCGAGAGCGACTGCGCGGCCCCGTGCGACATCGAGGTGATCACCGGGCCGACCCGGCCGAGGCGACCGAACACCAGGCCGACGACGAGCGTGCCCATGGCCGCACCGATCGTCAGGCCGCCACCGGGGGTGGGCAGGTGCACGAGGCCGAGGGCCAGACCGGCGGCCAGGCCGAGCGCGAGCCCGCCGACGTTGATGTCGGACATGCCGCGGTCGCTGTCGCCGAGGTGGGCGCTGACCTCCGCCATCCGCCCGGTCGGGGCGATGACCCGCAGGCGGTCGCCCATGGCGAGCACGAAGGTGTCGTGGGCGACGAGGTCGAGGTCGCCGCGGCGCACCCGGCTGACGGCGGCACCGAACTTCGTCTCGAGCTGGAGCTCGCCGATCGTGTGGCCCACGAGGGGCTTGGACGACAGGGTGATGCGCCGGAAGTCCAGGTCGCGGCGGTCGGCGACGATGTCGTGCGACGACACGTGGCCCAGCCGGTGCGCCACCCTGTCGAGCACCTCGGGCGGACCGACGACGGTGAGCAGGTCGCCGCGGGTGATCGGCTCGCTCGGGGCGGGCACGATCATCGGCCCGGGCTCGTCCTCGCGGTAGAGGCGGGAGACGCCGATCTCGCGGCCGTGCTCCAGGGCCAGGGCGGCCACCGTGAGCGGCTCGTCGACCTCGACCCGCACCGTGACGTGGGCGATCTCCTCGCGCCGCGTGTCGGCACCGGGTCGGCGCAGCGCCCACCCGGCGACCGCCAGCATGACGATGACGCCGCCGAGATAGGTGATCGAGTAGCCGACGGTGGGCAGCGACGGGTCGCCGGCGCGGGCGGATGCCGCGGCCAGTGCGGGTGTGTTGGTGAGCGCCCCGGCATACGCACCGGCGACGGTGCCCGGCTCGATGCCGAGCGCGCGACCCAGGCCCACGGCGACACCGCCGACGAGGGCGAGCGCGGCCGCCACGACCAGCATCGTGGGCCAGCCGCGACGCAGCGAGGAGAAGAAGTGGGTGCCCGACACGACGCCCACCGTGTAGGTGAACAGGATCAACCCGAAGATGCCGACGACCTCGGGGATCTCGAGCTCGACGTCGAGGGAGGCCGCCCACGCGGAGACGCCCAGGGCCGCGAACAGCACCGCCGCCGGGCCCAGGCGCACCTCCTTGACCTGGACGTGGCCGACGGCCGCGCCGAGCGCGAGCAGGACCGCGAGGAGGAGGAGTGGCTCCTCGGCCAGGAGGGTGAGGAGAGCGGTCACCCCCCGATCGTCCCACCCCCCGCACACGACGGTGGGGATCCGCCCGGAGCGGGCTGGGCGCAGCCGATGAGACCGTCCGAGGCCGGGATCGCTTCGTCGTTGGCCGCCATCGAGTGCCACGGTGCGGGTGCCACCAGACAGGGGGGAGCCCGGGTGGATGCGAAGGCATCCACCCGGGCTTCTCCCGGTCCGCTCCGGGCGGATCCCCACCGTCGTGCGCGGGGGTGGGACGATCGGGGGGTGACCGCTCTTCTCACCCTCCTGGCCGAGGAGCCCCTCCTCCTCCTCGCGGTACTGCTCGCGCTCGGCGCGGCCGTCGGCCACGTCAAGGTCAAGGAGGTGCGCCTGGGCCCGGCGGCGGTGCTGTTCGCGGCCCTGGGCGTCTCCGCGTGGGCGGCCTCC
>DATITJ010000221.1:0-3744 GCA_035467935.1 Ornithinibacter sp. | reverse complement strand
CGCGAGTGGCACCAGGACACGGTCTACGCCGTGGCCGGCCGCAGCTACGTCGACTCCTCGCAGTCCGACGACCCGTGGATCAGCAGCCACCTCGAGCTGCGCTCGGAGACCGGGGAGGCCCTGCCCGGCTACGGCTGGATCGTCCCTCTCGGCGGCGGCCAGGTGAACGTCGGTGTGGGCACCCTGGCGACGACCCGGAGACCGGCCGAGGTCGCCGTCAAGCCGCTGATGAGGCACTACACCGACGAGCGCCGGGCCGACTTCGGGCTCAGCGGCGAGCCGCGGATGCCGACGAGCGCGCTGCTCCCGATGGGCGGCGCCGTGAGCCACGTCGCCGGCGCCAACTGGGCCCTCATCGGTGACGCCGCCGCGTGCGTCAACCCGCTCAACGGCGAGGGCATCGACTACGGCCTGGAGACCGGCCGGCTCGTCGTCGACGCGCTCGACACCGACCTCGCCTCGGTCTGGCCCGCGCTGCTCGCCGAGCACTACGGCGAGTCCTTCTCCATCGCCCGACGCCTCGCCGGCATCTTCACGGTGCCGAAGACGCTGGCCGCGCTCGGGCCGGTCGGCATGCGCAGCGAGTGGCTCATGACGCTCGCGCTGCGCTGGATGGGCAACCTCGTCACCGAGGAGGACCGCGACCGCTCGGCCCGGGTGTGGCGCTGGGCCGGCCGCCGCTCGATCGCGGTCGACGCCCGCCCGCCCTTCACCTGACCGGCGCCCCGGTCGTCCCCGGATCGACCTGTTGGTCGATCTCGGGACGTGCCGGACGTGTCGGGACCAGGATCAGGGGGCGGGGGCGGATGCCGTGAGGGCGTCGCGCATCGGCACGAACTTCGCCGACGACTCGGCGACCTCGGCCTCGGGGTCCGACCCCGCGACGATCCCGCACCCGGCGAAGAGCCGGATCCGCGACGGGTCCTCGACCGACACCGCGCCGCAGCGCAGCGCGATGCCCCACTCGCCGTCTCCGGTGACGTCGATCCACCCGACCGGCCCGGCGTACCGCCCGCGGTCCATGTGCTCGAGCTCGGCGATCACGGCGTCCGCGACCGACGTCGGTGTGCCGCACACGGCCGCCGACGGGTGCAGCGACTCCGCGAGCGACAGCGACGACGCGTCGTCGACGAGCACCCCCGCGACGTCGGTCGCGAGGTGCATGACGTTGGACAGGTGGAGCACGAACGGCGCCTCGGGGACGTTCATCGACGAGCAGTGCGGCGCCAGGGCCTCGGAGACCGAGCGCACGGCGTACTCGTGCTCCTCGAGGTCCTTGCTCGAGCGGGCCAGGGATGCCGCGAGCGCCAGGTCGTGCTCGTCGTCCCCCGTGCGACGGATCGTGCCCGCCAGCACCCGTGAGGTCACGAGCCCCTTCTCGCGGCGCACCAGGAGCTCGGGCGTCGCCCCCACGAGCCCGTCGACGGCGAACACCCACGTCGTGTCGTAGCGCTCGGCGAGCCGGTGCAGCAGCCAGCGCACGTCGAGCCCGCCGGTCGTCGTGACGTCGAGGTCGCGCGCGAGCACGACCTTGTCGAGCAGTCCGGACGTGATCCGCGAGACGGCCTCGGCGACCGCCCCGGCCCACTCGGCCGGCGACAGCGCCCCGTCGGCGAACGCGACCTCGCGAGGCGCCTCGGGCGCCGGCTGGGGGGCGATCGAGGGGTGGCCCGGCACGGCGGCGACGTCGGGGGCCGACTCGACGCCGACGGTGGTCAGCCACGCGACCCCGGCCCGGAAGCCGACGACGACCTCCGGGACGACGAGCGTCGCCCCGGCCTGCGACGACGCGGCATACGACACCGACCCGAACGCGATCGGCCCGCTGCCCGGTCGCCCGACCTCGTCGCGGACCACCGAGCCCCGGAGGAGCCCCGCCCACCACGCGTCGAGCTCGGCGATGCGGCCCGGCCCGGATGCCGTCCGGCTCGCCGCGCGTCCCCAGCCGACGACACCCTCACCGCGACGGACCCACGAGCAGACCTCCCGCGAACCGCCCGCGGGCACGAGCGACAGCAGGGCCGCGCCGAGCTCGGGGTCGAGCGGCACGGTGCGCGAGACGAGGGGGGTGGCGGAGGCGACCGCGTCGGTCGGCCGGTCACCCGCGGGCAACGAGGTCATCGCGCAGCAGGATACGACCCGGGCCCGTGGGTCCGTGACTCGGTCGCCCGTCACTCGGTCGCCCGTCCCTCATCGACCCGTTGGTCACCTCAGGGACGCGCGCCGCGTCCCCGGAGTGACCAATGGGTCGATCCGGGGACCGGGGCGACCACCTGAGCACCCGACTCCGGGTGGGAGGATGGCGCGCATGAGCCGCGCCTCCCTCGACAAGGACCCCCGCGACGTCGCCGCGATGTTCGACGACGTCGCGAGCAGGTACGACGTGACCAACGACGTGCTCTCCCTCGGCCAGGACCGGCTCTGGCGCCGCGCGGTCGTGCAGGCGTGCGAGGCCGTGCCGGGCCAGGTGGTCCTCGACATCGCCGCCGGCACCGGCACGAGCAGCGAGCCGTTCGCCGACTCCGGCGTCGACGTCGTGCCCGCCGACTTCTCGCTCGGGATGCTGCGGGTCGGCCACCGCCGGCGCTCCGACCTCGGGTTCACCGCCGCCGACGCGATGCTCCTGCCGTTCGCCGACGCGTCCTTCGACGTGGTGACCATGAGCTTCGGGCTGCGCAACGTCGCCGACCCGGATGCCGCGCTGCGCGAGTTCCTGCGCGTGACCAAGCCGGGTGGTCGCCTCGTCCTGTGCGAGTTCAGCCAGCCGACGAACGCCGCGTTGCGCACCGTCTACAGCAAGTACCTGATGCGCTCGCTGCCGGCCCTCGCGCGCCGGGTGAGCAGCAACCCCGAGTCCTACGTCTACCTCGCCGAGTCGATCCGGGCGTGGCCGGCGCAGCGCGGGATGGGCCAGCGGATCTCGGCCGCCGGGTGGTCCGGCGTGCAGTGGCGCAACCTGTCCGGAGGCATCGTCGCGCTGCACCGGGCGACCCGGCCCACGACCCCCGTTGAAGGTTAGGAAGGCCTAAGTGCAGGGGTCGCTGGAGCCGTCCTAGACTGCCCGCGATCGTGAAGACATTCACAAGCACACCGAGGGCCGCAGTGACCGACACCCGATGCGCACCGCGCACCGACTCCCCCAGCCCGGCCTCGCCGGGTGAGGCGTCCGTCGCTCCCCCTAGGATGACCGAGACGTCGTCCGTCGCCTCGGCCATCCGCGTCATCCCGACGCGAACGAGCACCGAAAGGGGAGTTGTCCTGCGATGAGCAACCCCTACGTCCCGCTCCTCATCCTGCTGGGCCTCGGCTTCGGCTTCGCGGCCCTGTCGGTGGGCGCGAGCCTCGTCGTCGGACCCAGGCGCTACAACCGCGCCAAGCTCGAGGCGTACGAGTGCGGCATCCAGCCGACGCCCCGCGCCGAGGGCGGCGGTCGCGTGCCGATCAAGTACTTCCTCACGGCGATGCTCTTCATCATCTTCGACATCGAGTCGGTGTTCCTCTACCCGTTCGCCGTCGCCTTCGACCAGCTCGGCCTGTTCGCCCTCGTCGAGATGGTCCTGTTCATCCTCACCGTCTTCGTCGCCTACGCCTACGTGTGGAAGCGCGGCGGGCTGGAGTGGGACTGATGACCGCTGACCGTATGCCGGGCGAGCACCGCGCGCCGGTGACCGCACCCCCCGCTACCGCCAAGGAGGCGTGATGGGACTCGAGGAGAAGCTGCCCGCCGGGTTCGTGCTCACGACG
>DATITJ010000220.1:0-2907 GCA_035467935.1 Ornithinibacter sp. | reverse complement strand
ACTACGACACCGAGTGGGGGATGCCGGTCCGCGACGAGCACGGGCTCTTCGAGCGCATGTCGCTCGAGGCGTTCCAGTCGGGCCTGTCGTGGGCGACGATCCTGCGCAAGCGCCCCGCCTTCCGGGCGGCGTTTCGCGGCTTCGACCCCGAGGTCGTCGCGGCGTTCGGTGACGCGGACGTCGACCGGCTCATGGCGGATGCCGGGATCGTGCGCAACCGCGCGAAGGTCCTCGCGACGATCACCAACGCCCGGGCCACCCTGGCCCTGCGCGAGGACCCGGACGGCGACCTCGCGGCATTCGTCTGGTCCTTCCGCCCGGCCGACACCCCGCACCCCGCGAGCACGGCCGAGGTGCCGACGACGTCGGTGGAGTCGGTCGCGCTCTCCAGGGCGCTCAAGCGCAAGGGGTTCGTCTTCGTCGGGCCCACGACGATGTACGCGCTCATGGAGGCCGTCGGCATCGTCGACACCCACCTGCTCGGCTCGCACCGGCGCGGCACGAGCGGGGTCTGGACCGGCTGACCCACGCCCGGTGGTCGGTGGTCGGTGCGGCACCGGGCCGGCCGGGGAACGACGAAGGGCCGGACGTCGCCGTCCGGCCCTTCGCCACACTGTGGAGCTGAGGGGATTCGAACCCCTGACCCCCTCCATGCCATGGAGGTGCGCTACCAACTGCGCTACAGCCCCGCGTGGGTGCTTCCCCGAGGGGTGCGACGGCGAGTTTACCCATGACCCCCCGGGCCCGACCAAATCGGCCTCAGGGCGGGGATGACCCCGTCCGTGAGGCCACACCGGACGAGGCGTTCCACGTCTGCAGGCGCCACCCGGCCCGCCCCTCCCGCAGCTCGCCCCAGTGGCAGTTGCCGAGCCCGCCGAGCACCCGCCAGGCCACCTCGAGCTCGAGGTCGAGCACCCACGCGGCCACGGCCCGGGCGGCCGCGCCGTGCGTCGACACCACCGCGCACGCGCCCGCCGGCAGGTCGGCGAGCAGCTCCTCGAGGGCCTCCCCGACCCGGGTGAGCACGTCCTGCATCGACTCGCCGTCGCCGCCGCGCCGGACGTCCTCGCCGCGCAGGACGGCCGCGCGCTCCTCCGGCCAGCGCTCGGCGACCTCTGCGGCGCTCAGCCCCTGCCAGCCGCCGGCGTGGATCTCACGCAACCGGGGGTCGAGCTCGACTCTGATGCCGGTGGCCCGCCCCACGCTCTCGGCCGTGACCCGGGCGCGGGTCAGGTCGGAGGTGACGATGCGGTCGGGTGAGAAGGAGGCGAGTGCCGGGCCGACGGCATCCGCCTGCTCGAGCCCGAGGTCGGACAGCGGCGAGTCGAGCTGGCCCTGCCAGATGCCGGCCGCGTTGTGCGTGGTCTCACCGTGGCGCAGGACGACGAGTCGCCGCCCCCCGTCACCGCCGGGAGCCGGGCTCACCGACCGCCCTGCTCGGTGCCCACGACGCCGAGGTCGATCGAGGGGCAGTCCTTCCAGAGCCGCTCCAGCTCGTAGAACGACCGCTCCTCGTCGTGCTGCACGTGCACGACGATGTCGGAGAAGTCGATGAGCACCCAGCGGCCCTCGCGCTGGCCCTCGCGGCGCACGGGCTTGGCGCCCATGTCGCGCAGGACGTCCTCGACCTCGTCGACGATGGAGCCGACCTGCCGCTCGGACTCGGCGGAGACGATGACGAAGACGTCGGTCAGCGCGAGCTGCTCCGAGACGTCGATGCCGGTGATGGTGGTCGCGAGCTTGGCTGCGGCGGCGGCGGCAGCCGCTCGGGCCAGCTCCAGCGCGCGGTCGGTGGCGGTCACGGTGCTCCTCGGTGGGGTTCGGTGGCCGAGCCCGCAGCGGGCGCGACGTAGAGGTGGTGCTTGGAGATGTACTGGACGACGCCGTCGGGCACGAGGTACCAGACCGGCTCGCCGGCCCGCACGCGCTCGCGGCAGTCGGTGGAGCTGATCGCCATGGCGGGCACCTCCATCAGGTCGACGCGGTCGGCGGGCAGGCCGGACTCCGAGAGCTCGTAGCCCGGCCTGGTGACGCCGATGAACTGGGCGAGCTCGAACAGCTCGTCGGAGTCCTTCCACGACAGGATCTGGGCCAGCGCGTCGGCGCCGGTGATGAAGAACAGCTCGGCGCCGGGGCGCTGGGCGCTCAGGTCGCGCAGGGTGTCGATCGTGTAGGTCGGGCCCTCGCGGTCGATGTCGACGCGCGACACGGTGAAGCGGGGGTTGGATGCCGTCGCCACCACGGTCATGAGGTAGCGGTGCTCGGCCGGGGCGACCTCGCGCCCCTCCTTCTGCCACGGCTCGCCGGTCGGGACGAAGACGACCTCGTCGAGACCGAGCAGCGACTGGACCTCCGACGCGGCGACGAGGTGTCCGTGGTGGATGGGGTCGAAGGTGCCGCCCATCACCCCGAGCCGCACGGGCCGGTGGCTCAGTGGTGGCCCGGGTGCTCGGGCCAGTGGGGCTCGTCGCCCTGGGGCGCGTCATGGCCGGTCACCGGGGCGTACTTCTGCGCGGTGCCGCGGAAGGACCACGTGACACCCAGGAGGAGGGCGAACGCGAGGAGCGCCATGACGCCGAACACCCACGGCGGCATGGGGAGCTCGGAGTGGGCGGCCTCCTCGGCCACGATGCGCGCGACGGTCATCGACATGCGGGCCAGCCTAGCGCCTCGGCTGTCCACCGATGTCGTCCACAGCCCTGTGCACGACGGCTCTGCCCACGCCTACGCCCTGTGGACGAGGAGCCGCCCGACCGGACAGCGCAGGATTTCTGCCCGCTCGAGTTGCGAGCCCCTCCAGGTCGGCACTAGAAAGGACGTCACGCCCCACGGGGATCGGACCGCCGGAATGCCTCGACGGAACGGCGCCGCGGGGCAGGTCGTACGGATAACGGCACAGCAATCCCG
>DATITJ010000219.1:0-4171 GCA_035467935.1 Ornithinibacter sp. | reverse complement strand
GGCACCATCGGGTTCTCGAGCACCGCCCCGGCGGCGTCGACCGCCGGCACCGGCGGGATGGAGGTCATGCCGGCCCCGAGGCGTGCCCCGCGCAGCCGGGTCGACGACGTGCCGACGCGCCGGGTGACCTTGCTGCCGGAGGCGCTCGCGCGCACCGAGCCCAGGGCCGTCGAGGCGATCTGGTTGGAGGCGCGCGACACGGTCGACGGCGACTGGGCGATGCCGGCCGGCATCGTCGCGACCGACGCACTTCCCGACGGCGTTCTCGGGATGCCGGGCGCGGCCGTTGCGCTCGAAGAACCCGCCGCGCCGGGCGACCCACACACGTCGCAGTAGCCGTCGACCACCGTGCCGGTGCACCCGGCTTGGGCACACCGGCCGGCCGCGCCGCCGATGGCCGAGGCGCTGGATGAGGCAGCGGTCGGGCCGGCCCCGGCAGGACCGGGTGAACCGCAGACGTCGCAGTACCCGTCGAGAATGGTTCCCGTGCAACCGGGTTGCACGCAGGCGATCTGGCTCATGAGGGCCTTCCCCCGTTGGGACGAACGATGGGGGGCCGTGCAGCGGCACTGCCGAGGTAGGCCACGTAGGCAGCGACCAGCGAGCGGCCCCGCACGAGGTCGGCCGGTGCACGGTCGAGCGCGTCGCCCGCCCGCCGTCGCAGCTCGGCGAGGTCGGCATCGGCCTGCTCCGAGCGAGTGGAGGAGCGCCGGTCGGCGGCCTTGGCGGCGTAGGCGCCCAGGGTGAGCCGCAGCTCGTCGCGCTCGGAGAGCGCCGCCGCGTAGGCGTCCTGGGCCATCGTCATCGCCCGGCCGACGGCGTCTAGCCGCACCAGGTAGGCGTCGACCGCTGCGGGGTCGGTGGGCACCGGTCCGAGCGCCGACACGTCGGGCACGGCAAGGAGGGGGGCTGGCGCAACCTGCGCGACGCATCGCGCGGCGAGGTCGCGCAGCGCTGCGCCGCGTGCCTCCAACTCGGTGCGCAGCGCCCTGGCGCGCTCCTCGTCATGGGCGTCGGCCCGGCGGTTCGAGGCGCCGACGATGAGGTCGCGCTCGGCGCGGGCGGCATCCTGCTCCAGCGGCCCCAGCAGGCCGCCGACGTCGGCCCCCCGCTTGAGCCGGGCCAGCACGTCGGCGGTGCGGGTGTCGAGCTTGTCGAGCACGCCCGCAGCAGCGGCGCGCCCGAGCGCCGGTTCGCGGTCGACCAGGTCGCGGACGCGCTCGACGGAGGCGCGCAGGGCGCGCACCCGTGCCTGCTGGTCCGCCTCGGAGGGGTCGAGGCCGAGCCGGGCGCGCAGCGAGGCGGCGAGCGCGTCGGACAGCCTGCAGGCCTCGGGCAGGGAGACGGCCAGTGCGGATGCCGGCACAGGGGGTGCTCCGGCGGCGGCTCGCGGTGTCGCCGCGGCGCGTGCCGCCGTGGCGTCGAGGCGGCCCCAGACCAGGGTCGACAGCCGGGCCAGCTCGGTCGGGCCCACCCGGCCGGAGTCCCAGGTCGCCACGAGCAGGTCGTGCCGGTCGGCCACGGCCTTCCACAGCGCCATCGAGAGCATCAGGTCGCCGGTGTACGCCGCCCCGTCGGGGGCCCCGAGCGCCGCCTGGTCGAGCACGTCGAGCTCGGCCTTGCGCTCGTCACGCCAGGTGCCGAGCGCCTCGAGGTAGCGCAGGGCGTCCTGCGCGAGGAGGGGGTGGCCGAGCCGGCCGGGAGCGGTCGGCGCCGTGGTGCCGTGCATCGCGGAGATCACGGGGTCCGTCCGTAGACCGCGGTCGGGGGAGCCGGGGCCTTGCCCAGCGCGGCGGCCAGCCAGGTGTTGTAGCTCTTGGTCCACCGGCCGTCGGCGCGCATGTCCTGGAGCACGCCGTTGACGAACTGCACGAAGTCGACGTTGTCCTGGTTGACGCCCAGGCCGTACGGCTCGGCGGTGAAGGCGGGTGCCTGCACGACGTCGGCGTAGGGGTCCTGGGACGCCAGGCCAGCGAGCACCGTGTCGTCGCCGGTGATGCCGTCGACAGCACCCTGCTGGAAGAGCACGAGGCATCCGGTGTGGGTGTCGGCCCCGACGGCCTCGATGTCGGTGAAGGTGCGCAGCTTGTCCATGCTCGTCGACCCGTTGGGGGCGCAGACCTTTGTGCCGGCGAGGTCCTCGATGCCGGTGATCGGGCCGCCGCTGTCGGTCGTCGCGCCCAGGCGCACCAGCACCTTCTGGCCCGAGCGGTAGTACTCGCTGGAGAAGGCGATCTCCTCCCAGCGGGCGCAGGTGATCGTCATGTTGCGGGCCACGATGTCGACGCTGCCGTCCTGAAGGGCGGGCAGTCGCTGCGCGGCCGTGATCACCTTGAGCTCGACCTTGTCCGGGTCGCCGAAGATCGCCTGCGAGACCGCTCGGAGCATGTCGATGTCGAAGCCCTCGATGCGGCCGGAGACCGGGTTGCGCGCGCCGAGCAGCAGGGTGTCGGCCGAGACGCCCGCGACAAGGCGGCCCCGGTCCTTGATCTCGCGCATGTAGCTGCCGGCCGGCATGTCGCCGCCGGGCGCCGGCATGGTGGCCGGCGGCGCGTACGACTTCAGGCAGTTGGCGGTGACGACGTCGGTGCCCGACGGTGCCGGCGAGGGCGTGGGGGTCGCGCTGGGCGACGGTGCTGCCGGGGGCGACGGGGTGTGCAGAGGGGTCGGGTCGTAGGTCCCGGCCGTCGTGCACGCCCCGGCGGCCAGGGTCGCAGCCACCGCGGCGAGAACCGCGAGCGTGCGGTGCGGTCGGCGGCTCATCGGTACTCCTCCAGTCGCATCGAGACGCCCCACCAGGCGCACAGCGCGGCGATGACCCCCGCCAGCAGGCCCAGCACCCCGGCCAGCGGCAGCCACCCACCGGTGTCGTCGAGCTGCTGCGAGGTCTGGTCGCTCAGGGCGGCCAGCTGCTCGTCGGAGGCGGTGTCGAACGCGGCGAAGGTGGCGTTGCCCGTGTCGGCGCCCTGACCGGTGGCCAGCTCCACCGCCCCCTCCCAGTCCCCGGCGTCGTCGAGCGCGCGGATCTCCTGGTGGACGGTGGCGTAGGAGTCCCACGGCAGCGGCTCACGGCCCGAGGATGCCGGGTTCTGCCCGAGCCGGGCGACCTCACCGACCACGGCGGCGGACGAGGCCTGCCAGGCCTTCTCGAACGCGGCGCCCGAGCCGCGCGCGATGAGGGTGAGACTCTCGTTCGACTTCGCGTCGAAGCCGGCGATCCGCGCCTGGGCCGTGGAGCGGGTGGCGGCGTAGACGCCGTCACGGGTGGTGTCGACGTCCTGCTTGACCGACAGCAGCCCGACCGTGCCGCCCACCAGCGTCACGAGCACCACCAGCGCCCCGGCCGCCAGCGGGACGTTGACGTAGCGACGCGTGCGCCGAGCGAGCCACACCAGCGAGAGCACGAGCCCGGCGAGCACGAGCAGGCCGGGGAGCACGAGCCACAGCGCGGACCGAGCGGCCCGGTCGAACTCCTCGGTGACGCGGGCGTCGTTGGCCTCGCTGAGGTTCGTCAGCAGCGGCAGGGCGTCGGCCCGCAGGTCGGCGCTGGCGCCCTTGAGGTACTGCGCCCCGATCGGCAGCGCCTGGCGGTTGTTCGCCCGGGCCTGCTCGACCTGGCTGGTGTAGGCGATGAGCGACTGGTTCAGCGCGCCGAGCGCGTTTCCGTCGGCCGGCTGGTTCTGCGCGGCCTGCGCGACCAGCCGGGATGCCGACGCGATCGCCTCGGTGTAGTCGGTGCGCTGGTCCGCGGGCTCCAGGCCCCCGACGAGGAAGGCGTTGGTGGCGTCGGCATCCGCCTGCACCACGTTGGTCTGGATGGCCTGGATGCGCACGAGCTGGTCGGAGTTCGCGGCCGCGCGGCCGAGGGCGCCGTCGGCGGACCGGAATGCCTGACCCGCGGCGAGCCCGAACAGCAGGGCGGCGACCACGCTGACGATGCCGACGGCCCGCAGCCGGCCGGGGGTGCCGGCCATGCCCGCCCGCGCCGAGGCCAGCGCCGCGTCCGTCCGACCCCGGATGCCGCCCGTGGTCGCCGTCGCGGCGGGCGCCGGGGGGACGGGGGCAGGCGAGGGTGCCGTGGGTGCACCGACCGGAGGGCCGGGTCGGGCCGCGACCGCTGACGGGGGTGGGGGCGGTGCCGCGGCCGCGGTGGACGCCGCCGGGGGTGGGG
>DATITJ010000218.1:0-7176 GCA_035467935.1 Ornithinibacter sp. | reverse complement strand
TGTGGGCCCTCGACGGCGCCGGCGTGAGGACCGGCATCGACCTCGACGCCCTCGTCACCACCAGCGCCTGGATGGCCGAGCACCTCGGGCGCCCGTCGCCCTCGCGCGTCGTTCGTGCCCTCACCGGCGGCTGACGAGACGTCGCCCGCTCGCAGCAAGGTGGGGGATGCGGGGGGAGCGGAGCGTGCGGACACGGGCTCGGGGGTGTCTCGGGACTTCATGTGAGTTCGATGTGAGTTCGCCGGTGTGCCGCGCCTTTCAGGCACCGCGGGCGGATCATGGGGGAATGACCGACCGCCCGACCCCGCCCGAGCCCGACCGTCCTGACGTCGATCAGCCCGGCGCCGACGCGACCGCGGCCCTGCCACAGTCAGGCCCCGCGGCGACGGCCCCGATCCCGCCCCGGGCGCCGGCGGCTGAGCAGGTGCAGGGCCCCGGTCCGTCGGCTGCCCAGCCCGCTGCGGACTGGCCGGGCGGGGGAGCGCCGACGTCGTCCGCCGCAGCCCCGGCGGGTGCTCGACCCGGTGGCCCTCGCCGCTGGTGGGACGACGCGACCTCGACGGGCGCGGGCCGCGGCGCCCTCATCGCCGTGGCGGTCCTCGGGTCGCTCCTCCTCGTCGCCGGGGTCGGCCTGACCGCGGCCCTCGTCGCGGGGCACGACCGGTGGGACCGTGACGAGAGGGGCTGGACCTCCGACGACCGCGGTCCGGGCACGGGCCAAGGCAACGGCAAGGGCAAGGTGGCTGGCCGCGACGGCGACGCACCTCGTGGTCGCCAGGGTCGTCAGGCCGACCCCACGGACCCCGGCAACCCCGGTGACGGAAGCGGCACGGGGACGGGCCGCGGCGCGGGCCGCCTCGGCGACGTGCTGCACGGGGAGTACACGACGAACGTCACCGGCACCCCGACCGCCATGGTCGTGCAGACCGGTGAGGTCACGGCCTACACCGCCGGGACGTCCCTCACCGTGAAGAGCCCGGACGGCTTCGAGGCGACCTACGCGCTCGACGGCACCATCCCCACGACCCGGGGCACCACCGCACTCGCGACAGGCGTGCAGGTGCGCGTCGTCGCGGTCAAGGAGGGCATGAAGGTCACCCGGCTGGTCGTGCGCTGACGCCGGGCTCGATGCCGTTGACCTCGGGACTGATGCGGCGCTCGAGGGCGAGCGCCAGCACGGCGACGAGGCCCAGGCAGGCGAGCAGCATCCCGATGAACGCCCCGCCGTGCCGGCGGGCGAGCATCAACCCCGCCACGACCGGCGCCGCGATGGCCCCGACCTGGAAGGCCCCGGCGGACACGGCGTTGAACCGGCCGCGGTCGCGCTCGGTGGCGAGGTCGTTGACGATCGCCGGGACCGTGGGCTGGAGCACCGTCTCACCCAGACCGAACAAGACGTGGTAGGCGACGACGCCCACCGCCGCGGCCAGGGTGCCGGCCACCAGCCCCGTGGCCCCGAGCACCAGCCACGCGGCGACCCAGAGCACGACGAGCACGAGGAACGCCCGGGTGCGCCGGTGACCGTCGATGCGGCGCAGCACGAAGAACTGGCAGCCGACGATGACCGCCGTGTTCGCGGCGAACGCGAGGCCGATGGTGCGCGTGGACACCTCGCTGACCTGGCGGGCGAATGCCGGGAAGCCGGCCTCCATCTGGCCGTAGCCGACGAAGCTCGTCAGGAAGGTCAGCAGGGTGATCCAGACGACCGCGGGGTTGCGCAGGATGGCGACGTAGCCGACCCCACCTCCGCCGGACCCCGCCGGGGCGCGGTCGGGCCGACCTGCGACATGGCGCAGGGGTCCGAGGAGCAGGGCGATCGGCACGAGCATGCAGGCCGCATCGGCCAGGAAGATCGCCGTGAACGTGCCGGGCCGGTCGACATCGGTGAGGAAGCCGCTGACCACGCCACCGACCCCGATGCCCAGGTTGACGAGGGCGAAGTTGATGCCGAAGTACTGCGTGCGCAGGCGCCCGGTGACGATGCTCGCGATCATCGCGTTGAAGGCGGGCCACCCGACCCCGAAGCTCACGCCGAGCAGCGTCACGGCCACGACGAGCGCCGGCAGCGTGGTCGCGAACGCCAGCACCACCGCGCCGAACACCTGCGCGACGTTGCCGACGATGACGACGACGCGGGCCCCCAGGCGGTCGGTGAGCGACCCCACCGGGATCGTGACGAGCAGGGCGACGACCGCGATGAGGCCCATGAGCAGGCCCGCGACGTCGAGCGGGACACCCCGGACCTCGTGGATGTAGATGACGGTGAACGGCAGGGTCATGCCCCGGCCGAGCGTCGAGACCGCCGTCGTCGACAGCAGCCAGCGCCCGGGAGTGGGCAGCGCGTCCCAGAACCCCTGCAGGGTCAGTCGCTCCCCGGCCTCGGGCGACCCGGCCGTGGTCGGCACGGCGGCGCTCTCGGAGGCCTCGGGCATGCTCCACGGTCCCACGCGGCACCGACACGGATCGGCCGGTTTCCGGGGGCGCGCCACGCCCGCGCCGCGTCCCCTGGCCGCCGTCCCTCACCTCCTCGGGGGCGCGCCTCATGCACCGACGGTGCGGCCGGCATCCGCCCGCTCGGCACGGCATCCGCACCACCTGTGAACGCTCGGTGCCCTCCAGCGGATAGCCTTGGGGGCGGTGCCCGTCCGGGTGCCTCCTGCATGCGACAAAAGAGGTGGGCCGTGCCGACTGGCAAGGTGAAGTTCTTCGACTCCGAGAAGGGCTTCGGTTTCGTGTCCGGCGACGAGGGCGAGGGTGACGTCTTCGTCCCCGCCAGCGCGCTCCCCGAAGGGGTGGCTGGCCTCAAGGGCGGACAGCGCATCGAGTTCAGCATCGCCGAGGGACGCCGCGGTGCCCAGGCGCTCGCCGTGCGCCTGCTCGACCCCGCCCCCTCCGTGGCCGTCAACCGCCGCGTGCGCGACCGCAAGCCGGCCGACGAGATGGTGGTCATCGTCGAGGACGTCATCAAGCTGCTCGACTCGGTCTCCGAGTCGCTGCGGCGGGGGCACTACCCGGACAAGGAGCACGGAAACAAGGTCGCCCAGGTGCTGCACGCCGTGGCGGGTGACCTCGAGCTGTGACGGCCGCCGTCAAGACCGACCCGACCCTTCGCGGGGCGACCGACACCGCGCGTGACGCGGCGATCTCGATCGCCGAGCCCGACACCGTCGGCGACCACCTCGGGATGGAGATGGTCGAGGAGCGGCTGGCAACCCACTACTTCGCGTGCACCGCGCTGGCCTACCGCGGCTGGCGCTGGGCGGTCTCCGTCGCCCGCGTGCCTCGCTCCAAGGTCGTCACCGTGTGCGAGGCCAACCTCGTACCCGGCGACGGCTCCATGCTGTCGCCCGAGTGGGTCCCCTACGCCGAGCGCCTCGCGCCCGGCGACGTGGGCCCCGGTGACGTCACCCCGTACGTCGCCGACGACCCGATGCTCGTCGCGGGCTTCGAGGCCACCGGCGACGACGACGTCGACCGGGTCGCGCTGTGGGAGCTCGGCCTCGGCCGCCCCCGCGTGCTCTCGGCCGAAGGTCGCGAGGCCGCCGCGCAGCGGTGGTACGACGGCGAGTCCGGCCCCGCCGCCGCCGTCGCCGCCAAGGCACCCGCCCCGTGCTCCTCCTGCGGCTTCTTCGTGCCGATGGCCGGGGCGCTCCGCTCGGTCTTCGGCGTCTGCGCCAACGAGTGGTCGCCCTCCGACGCTCGCGTCGTCAGCCTCGACCACGGCTGCGGGGCGCACTCCGAGGCCGACCTCGAGGCGCCATCACCGGAGCGCGTCGTGCCCCCCGTCCTCGACGACTTCGAGCTCGACCACGCCTGACGGCATCCTCCGTGCGCGGGGCCACCAGCCTCCCACCACGATCGAGCGTGGGCGACTGCACTCCCATGAGGCTGGAGACGCCCGGGCATCCGAAGTGCCAAGGCCTCGTCCGGTCGCGCCGCAACCGGCGCGAGTATGCTCCGCAGTGTGACTGACCGTTCGTGCCCACCCCGCCCTCCGTGGCGGGTGTCGGTCACGGATCGGAGCCGCAATGGCTCACTCACCTCATCGGCAGCACAAGGGTTGTCAGCTCTGTAAGCCGCACAAGAACCGTCGCAATGGTCGCGCCGCCCGCGAACCCTGGGCGGCGCTGCGCCAGATCGGCAAGATGCGACGGGTCAGTCGCGGAGACCTCGGTGATGCCTGACGTACTCCATCTCATGGGTCCTGCCGCCGGAGGGTTCTCCAGCTCGCCCACGGCTTGTCCGTCTGACCCACGGGTCCGGCACGGCCTCACGGTGCCGCGTGACGGCGTCCAGCTCAGAGGTCGGCGGCGCTGCCCTTCCCCCGGCTGACGTACCAGAGCGCGAACCCGCCGAGCGCGATGCCGGCGACACAGCTCCACGGCCACCACGAGCGCTCCCCGGTGTGCAGCGCGGGCACGACGAGCGTCACGACGAGGGCGACGGCCCAGATCGCCGTGCCGACGAGCACGATGGTGCGGATCGGCACCGCGAGCGGCTCGGTCGGCGCCGACGCGCCGAGCGCCGCGGCGGTCCCGCGACCCGCGGCGCGGACCGACTCGCCCTCCGTGGTGCCGGAGGGCTGGGCGGCGGGGTCCTCGGTGGTCACGGGCCCAGCGTAACCAGCGTCCGGGGGGCGGCCGGCCACCGTCACCGGCCCGTCACGCGCCGGTGACGTGGCCGCACCAGGGGCCTCGCCCTGCCCTACCGCCTCCACCCGTCGGTCGATGCCGCTTCGGGTGGAATAGTTAGCAAAGGTAATGAGTTGTGCTAACCACCTGAACCACCCGAGGAGACGACCATGGCCCCCACCACCACGCCGGTGCGCCCCTCGATGACCCGCGCCCAGCGCGACCGCCTCACGAGCGACCTGCGGATCGCGTGCCTGCGCATCTCGCGGCGTGTCCGCTTCGAGAGCGACTCACCGGTCGCGCCGCACCAGTTCTCGGTGCTCGTGCGCCTCGAGGAGCAGGTCCGCACCCCCAAGGAGCTCGCCGCGATCGAGAAGGTCAGCGCCCCGAGCATGAGCCGCACGGTGCACCGCCTCGTCGAGGCCGGCCTCGTCGCGCGCGCCGACGACCCCACGGACGGCCGGCAGGTCATCCTGTCGCTCACCGCCGAGGGGCTGGCGACGATCAAGGAGACCCGTCGCCTGCGCCACCAGTGGTTCGCCAAGCGGCTCGAGACGCTCACCGACGGCGAGCGCGCCATCCTCGTGGAGGCCACGGCGCTGCTGGAGCGGGTGGCCGCCGAGTGAGCCCGACCTTCACCTCGCTCGAGGTCCGCAACTACCGGATCTGGTTCGCCGGCGCCCTCGTGTCGAACACCGGCACGTGGATGGGCCGGGTCGGCCAGGACTGGCTCGTGCTCACCGTGCTCACCGCAGGGTCGGCCACCGCGCTCGGCGTCGTCACGGGCCTGCAGTTCCTCCCCTTCCTCCTGCTCGCGCCGTGGGCCGGTCTCATCGCCGACCGCTTCCCCAAGCGCCGCACCCTGCTCCTCACCCAGACGATGCTGGCGCTGTCCAGCCTGCTCCTCGGCGTGCTCGCCGTCACCGGCACCGCCGAGCTGTGGCACGTCTACGCCATCGCGCTCCTCCAGGGCGTCACGACGGCCATCGACAACCCCGCGCGCCAGGCGTTCGTCTCCGAGATGGTGCCGAAGGACAAGCTCGCGAATGCCGTGTCCCTCAACTCCGCGTCGTTCAACCTCGGCCGCCTCATCGGCCCGGGCGTCGCGGGTGTCGTCATCGCGCTGTGGGGCACCGGCGAGGCGCTGCTGCTCAACACCGCGACCTTCGTCTTCGTCATCGTCGCGCTCCTCGCGCTGCGGATGAGCGAGCTGCGCCCGGCGCCGGTCGCGAAAGCGGGCGGCGGCATCCGCGAGGGGTTCCGGTACGTCCGCGACCGTCAGGACATCCAGCTCGTCATGCTGCTCGTCTTCGTGCTCGGGACCTTCGGGATGAACTTCCAGATCACGATGGCGCTCATGGCGACCAAGGTCTTCGACAAGGGGGCCAGCGAGTTCGGGCTGCTCGGCTCGATCATGGCCGTGGGCTCCCTGGCGGCGGCCCTGCTGTCGGCCCGGCGCAAGCAGCTGCGGCTGCGCGTGCTGCTGCTCTCGCTGGTCGGGTTCACGGTGGCCGCCACCCTCGCCGCGCTGGCGCCGACCTACTGGACCTTCGCCCTCGCCCTGGTGCCGGTCGGGCTCACCGCTCTCACGGCGCTCACGACGGCCAACGCGATGGTCCAGACCAGCGTCGCCCCGGAGATGCGGGGCCGCGTCATGGCGCTGTACATGGCGATCTTCATGGGCGGCACCCCGGCCGGGGCGCCCCTCATCGGGTGGATCTCGCAGACCTTCGGCCCCCGTTGGACGATCGGCATCGGCGCGGTCGCGATGGGCGTGACCCTGGTCGGGGTGTCCGTGTGGCTGGGCAGGTCGCAGAATGTCCGCGTGAGCTACGAGTCGCAGCGCCGCCCGCGGGTCCGCGTCACCGCGGCCCGCCTGCCCGAGCCGGCCGCCGTGCCGGTGCCGGAGCCCGCGCGATGACCCCGCTCTTCCGGCGGCGGATGACGCTCGGCGTGCTCGCGGTGCTGCTCGGCGTGGCGGTCGTCTACGCGCTCACCCGCTGACGCAGACCGGTCGGGCGCTGACTCGACGGCCGACGGCACGTCGCGGATGACGAGCACCCTGGTGCCGCTGTCGGTGATGGTCCGCAGGGTCTGCCCGTAGGCGCGGCCGGTCACCGCCGCCTGGTGCGCGCGCCGCGCCCCACGACCTCCTGGAAGCTGCGGTTGCACTGCTGCCTGGTGGACGAAGGCGCCACCTACTCCACCAACCACTCCAGCACGTGCGACGTCAACCGGGCGCTGCGGGCCCTGCGGGACCACTCGCGAGTCCCGGTGGTAGACGAGGGTGGGCCGACCACCCGAACCCGGAGGTGAGAGCCGTTGTCAGCATCGTGTGGGCCGGGGCACTCCGCCCGGGGTGCGGCGCACGACGGGGCCTATCGTGGGGGTGTGGGCCGCCCACGAGCACCCCGGATCGACCGGGCCGGCGCCGACGACGTGCTGCAGTTCGCCGTCGACCGGGGCGGCCGCGTCCCCATGGCCATCGGTGCCCTCCTCGTGCTCGACCCGCGCACGGGCCCCACGGCCGATCGGGTCCGTGCCG
>DATITJ010000217.1:0-4472 GCA_035467935.1 Ornithinibacter sp. | reverse complement strand
GCCCCCGGCGGGCGTGGCGTCCTCGGGCAGGGCATCGGCGGGCAGGGCGTCCTCGGGGGGCCCGGCAGCGGCCTCCGAGCTGTCGTGGTCGCCGTCGACGCCGTCCGCGCCGTCGACGCCGTCGACGCCGTCCGCGCCGTCCGCGCCGTCGCCGCGGGCCGGGACGGGGCCGTCCCAGCGCGCGACGATCGAGGCGAAGCGCGCGTCGATGTCGCGCTCGTCCATGTCGCCGGGCCGCTCGGGCACCACGCGCCTCCTGAAGGATCTGGCTGGACCACGATCTTCGCACGAGCGTGGGTCCGACCGGCAGTGTGACCCAGTGCACTAGAGTCTGGGCGTCGCGCGAGGAAGGGTGGTCCGGTGTTCTACTGGGTGCTGAAGACGGTCATTCTCGGGCCGATCCTCCGCCTGCTGTTCCGGCCCTGGGTCGAGGGCGCCGAGCACATCCCCGACGCCGGTCCGGCGATCTTCGCCAGCAACCACCTCTCGTTCTCCGACTCGATCTTCCTGCCGCTCGTCGTGCCGCGCCGGATGACGTTCCTCGCGAAGTCCGACTACTTCACGGGAGACGGGTTCAAGGGCCGTCTCACGGCGGCGTTCTTCAAGGGTGTGGGCCAGCTGCCCGTCGACCGCTCCGGTGGTCGGGCGAGCGAGGCGGCGCTGCGCTCGGGCCTGCGGGTCCTGCGCCGCGGCGAGCTGCTCGGCCTCTACCCGGAAGGCACCCGCAGCCCCGACGGCCGCCTCTACAAGGGCAAGACCGGGGTCGCCCGCATGGCGCTCGAGGCCGGGGTGCCGGTCATCCCCGTGGCGATGATCGACACCGACAAGGCCCAGCCCACCGGCACCAAGGTCCCCAAGCTCATCCGCGTCGGCGTGCGCATCGGCGAGCCGCTCGACTTCTCGCGCTACGAGGGGATGGAGAGCGACCGGTTCGTGCTGCGCTCGATCACCGACGAGATCATGTACGCCCTCATGGAGCTCTCCGGCCAGGAGTACGTCGACATGTACGCCACGGCGATGAAGGAGCGCATCGCCCGCGAGAGGAAGAACAAGGCCAAGGAGGTGGCCGAGGCCGCCGCGCCGGGTCGTGCCGTCTCCGAGCTCGAGGACACCCTCGACGCCGAGGGCCTCGACGACGACGCCGGTCCCGAGCGACGCGCGAGCTGACGGGTCGCACGATGGGGGTGCTGGGGCCGCGCTCGCCGCGGACGGGTCGGCGCGAGCCGGTCGTCGTCGAGTCCTTCCACCGCGGGCTCGACATCTTCCGCCCGGTCGCCGCCGGGTATGCCGTGTGGCTGGCCTGGCAGCGCCACGAGACCATGCTGCGCCCCTGGGTGGCCGCGGTCGTCCTCGGCGTCATGCTCGCCTGGTCGGTCGGGCTGCTGTTCTACCGCCGCCGCAGCGTGCGGGTCGTCGTCATCGAGGTGTCGATCGCCGTCGTCGGCATCCTCGCGACGATGCTCGCCGAGACCCCCGAGGCCATCGCCGACGGCCAGTTCACGATCCCCACGATCTGGGCCGCCGGCTCCGTCGCCGGGGGAGCGGTGGTCGCCGGCGCGCGCGGTGGCCTCATCGCGGCGACCGTCATCGCCGTGGCCGACCTCATCGAGGTGGGCACGGCCACGCAGTCCACGATCCACAACATCGTGCTGCTCGTCCTTCTCGGAGGGCTCATCGGCCTGGCCGTGGACCTGGCCCGCACCGGGCTCGAGCGGGAGGAACAGGTGCTCCTCGAGCGCGAACGGCTCCACGAGCGCGAGCGCATCGCCCGCGTCGTGCACGACGGGGTGCTCCAGACGCTGGCCTACATCCACCGCCGCGGCGACGAGATCGGCGGTGAGGCGGCCGAGCTGTCGGTGCTGGCCGCCGAGCAGGAGCGCTCGCTGCGCCGGTTCGTCTCCGGCACCGGCGCACCGGAGGTTCCCGACGCCGACGTCGACCTGCGCGGTGGCGAGGCCGAGGTCGACCTACGCCGGCTCCTCACGGCCCACGAGCGCCCCGACGTGTCGGTGTCCGTGCCCGCCGACCCCGTCGTCGTCGACCCGCTCGTCGCGCACGAGGTCGCCGCCGCGGTCGCCGCAGCCCTCGACAACGTCGACCGCCACGCCGGCCCGGGCGCCCGGGCGTGGGTGCTGCTCGAGGGCGACTCGACCGGCGTCGAGCTCACCATCCGCGACGACGGCGCCGGCGCCGAGCTGGCCGACGTGCTCGGTGCGGTCGACCGTGGCCGGATGGGTGTGAGCTCCTCGATCCGCGGCCGGGTCGAGGACCTCGGTGGCTCCGTGACGTGGACGACGCGGCCCGGGGCCGGCTGCGTCGTGCGGATGAGCGTGCCCCGCACCAGCGTCCCGCGCCCCACCGCGGACCGTCCCACCCAGGAGCGCCGATGACCGACACCACCCCGCCGAGCGCGGCTGCCGTGCACGCCACCGCCGGCGCGACCGCCAGCCCCACGGTCCTCGTCGCCGACGACCACCCGCTGTGGCTCAGCGCCCTCGAGCGCGACCTGACCGCCCACGGTCTCCACGTGGTCGCCACCGCCGCCGACGGGCCCGCGACCGTGCGCCGGGCCCGGGCCACCCGCCCGGACGTGCTCGTGCTCGACCTCAACCTGCCGGGCATGCGTGGTGACGAGGTGTGCCGCGCGCTGGGCGACCTGCCGACCCGCGTGCTCATCCTCTCGGCGAGCGGCGAGCAGCACGACGTGCTCGACGCCATCAAGGCCGGCGCGACCGGCTACCTCGTGAAGTCGGCCTCCGCGCAGGAGATCGTGGACGCCGTGCGTGCCACCGCGCGCGGCGAGGCGGTCTTCACTCCCGGGCTGGCCGGGCTCGTGCTCGGGGAGTTCCGCCGGATGGCCGCCGAGCCGGACCCCGTGCCGGAGCCGACCCGCGGCGGCAGCCGGCCGATCCCCGAGCTCACCGAGCGCGAGACGCAGGTGCTGCGGCTCGTCGCCACCGGGATGTCCTACAAGGAGATCGCCGCCGAGCTGTTCCTGTCGCACCGCACGGTCCAGAACCACGTGCAGAACACCCTCGGCAAGCTGCACCTGCACAACCGCGTCGAGCTCGTGCGCTTCGCCCTCGCGCGGGGCCTCGAGGACGACCCGCCGCGATCCTGAGCCCGCGGAGCGGGAGGCGCCGGCACCCGCGGGGCCCGCTCGCGGCATACCGCCATGCGGGCACGCGCGGGGTCGGCGCGGGCGGGACCTATCCTTGACCTTCGTGAGCACGACCAGCACCCCCGACCCCCGCCAGCGGCTCGCCGCCGGTGCCGACCTCCCTGCTGCCCAGCAGCCGGCCTGGCCCGACCGCGCAGCCCTCGACGAGGCGGTGGCGACGCTCGCCGGCTACCCCCCGCTCGTCTTCGCCGGCGAGTGCGACGTGCTGCGCGACCGGATGGCCGCGGTGGCGCGGGGTGAGGCGTTCGTGCTGCAGGGCGGCGACTGCGCCGAGACGTTCGCGTCCGCGACGGCCGACAACATCCGCGACCGGGTCAAGACGATCCTGCAGATGGCGGCCGTGCTGACCTACGGCGCGTCCGTGCCGGTCGTCAAGGTCGGCCGGATGGCGGGTCAGTACGCCAAGCCCCGCAGCAGCAACGAGGAGACCCGCGCGGGCGTGACCCTGCCGGCCTACCGCGGCGACATGGTCAACGACTTCGAGTTCACCGAGGCCTCGCGTGCGCCCGACCCGATGCGCCTGGTGCGCGGCTACCACGCGAGCAGCGCGACCCTCAACCTCGTGCGCGCCTTCACGATGGGCGGCTTCGCCGACCTGCGCCACGTGCACGACTGGAACAAGGGCTTCGTCGCCAACTCCGCCAACGCGCGCTACGAGCGGCTGGCGAGGGACATCGACAAGGCGATGAAGTTCATGAACGCCTGCGGCGCCGACTTCGACGCGATGCGGACCACCGAGTTCTTCTCGGCCCACGAGGCGCTGCTCCTGGACTACGAGCGGCCGATGACCCGCGTCGACTCGCGCACCGGCAACCTCTACGACACCTCCGGGCACTTCGTGTGGGTGGGCGAGCGCACCCGGGGCCTCGGCGGGGCGCACATCGACTTCGTCGCCTCGGTGCACAACCCCGTGGGCGTGAAGGTCTCGGCCAACGCCGACACCGACGACCTGCTGCGGATCATCGACAAGGTCGACCCCGACCGCCAGCCCGGCCGCCTGACGTTCATCACCCGCATGGGCGCCGGCCGGATCCGCGACGCGCTGCCCACGATCGTCGAGAAGGTCACCGCCTCGGGCGCGTCGATCAGCTGGGTGTGCGACCCGATGCACGGCAACACCTTCGAGTCGGCCTCGGGCTACAAGACGCGTGACTTCGACGACGTCGTCGAGGAGGTCGAGGGCTTCTTCGAGGTGCACCGCGGCCTCGGCACGGTGCCGGGCGGCATCCACGTCGAGCTCACCGGCAACGACGTCACCGAGTGCCTCGGCGGCTCGGAGAAGATCCTCGAC
>DATITJ010000216.1:0-2032 GCA_035467935.1 Ornithinibacter sp. | reverse complement strand
CACCCTCGACGAGCTCGCGACGCTCGGCACGGTCCACTCGCGCAACGCCTCCACCGACGACGTCACCGCTCAGTACGTCGACGTCGAGTCGCGGGTCGAGACCATGCAGGCGAGCGTCGAGCGCGTGCGGGCCCTCATGGGCCAGGCCACCAAGCTCGCCGACATCGTGGCGCTGGAGTCCGAGCTGTCCCGCCGCCAGGCCGACCTCGAGGCGACCCAGACCCAGCTCGCCGCGCTCAAGGACGCCGTGGCGCTCTCCCCCGTCGAGGTGCGGCTCAGCACCGATGCCACCGTGCTCGAGGGGGCCCAGGACGACACCGGCTTCCTCGCCGGACTGAGCGCAGGGTGGGCGGCGTTCACGGCATCCGTCGGCGTCGTGCTCACCGTGCTCGGTGCGCTCCTGCCGTTCGCCGTGGTCCTCGCGCTGGTCGCCCTGCCGGTGGTGGTGTGGCTGCGTCGCCGTGGCCCGCAGGCCCCGCCGACGGCGGCGCCCGTGGTCCAGCCCTCACCCCCGGCCGTCTGAGCCGGGCGCCGGGGCGCCGGGGGCGCCGCGCCGCCGCGTCAGTCGTGCTCGGCGACCCACGCGAGCACGAGGTCGAGGAAGCCGTCCGGGCTCTCCATCGAGGGCAGGTGCGCGGCGTCCGGCACGTCGACCCGGCGCACGTGCGGGGCCACCGCCTCGAGGCGGGCTGCGGCCAGCCTGGTCGCGTCGAGGTCGTGGCCGCCGACGACGAGCAGCACGGGCCGGTGCAGGTCGGCGAGCCGGTCGACGGCCGGCGGGTCGAGCTCGACCTCCTCGAGGTCGTCCCAGCCCTCGGTCACCTCGAACGCCCGACGCTGCATGGCGCGCACGGCGGCGACGACGGCCGGAGCGACGTCGGCGGCATCCCGCGTGGGACCGACGACCCACGTCGCGATGTTCGCCTCGACGGCGGCGTCGAGGTCGCCGACCGCCAGCGCCTCGTGCTCGGCCGCGGCGAACGCGAGCAGGTCGGGGGTCGCCGCGGTGAACAGGCTGCCCCCCGGCGGGGCGAGCACGAGCGAGCGCACGAGGTCGGGGCGCGTGAGGGCCACCTCGACCGCGACACCCGCGCCGAACGACGACCCGACGAGGTGGCACGACCCCACGCCGGCCACGTCGAGCACCTCGAGGACGTCGGCGACGTGGTCGAGGGCGCCGGCCGGACGGCGGGCCGACTCGCCGAAGCCGCGCAGGTCGAGCCGCACGGCATCCCGCACCGCCGTGAGCCCGGCCCACTGCGGCTCCCACATGCGGCGGTCGGCGACCCCGGCGTGCAGGAGCACGACGGGCGGCGCCCCCACGGGGCCACCCCGCTCGGCGACGATCCCGGAAGGGGTCGTCACCGACGTGCGTCGCAGCGCCCGCTCCCACTCCATCTCGCCGTCGACGACCCGGCCGGCGGGCTCCAGCCCCAGGGCCGCCGCGACGTGCTGCGACGCGGCGTGGTCGGGATGGATGTGGGCGATCGCCCGCGTGGCACCCCGGGCGGCGACCTCGTCGAGGACGACCGACGCGGCGTCCCGAGCGAGGCCGCGTCCCTGCCAGGGCGACCCGACCAGCCAGGCGAGCTCGGCGAGGCCGTCGGCCGGCCGCACCGTCGCCTGCACGTAGCCGACGGCCGGCCCGTCGTCACCCAGGCGCACGATCCAGGTGTGCCACTCCTCGGCGGGGTCCCCCGAGCCCGCGGCGTGGCGGGCGTAGCGGCCCTCGAGCTCGGCGAGCGTCGGTGGCGCCCCACCCGTGAACCGGTACAGCGCGGCATCCGAGAGCACCCCGACCATCTCGCCCGCGTGCGCGGTCACGAGCGGCTCGAGCACCAACCCGTGCCCGCGCAGCGGCCGGGTGGCCGTCACCGGGCGGAGGCCTCGTGCACGAGCTCGACGACACGGGTCAGCACGTCGGGGTCGGTCTGTGGCAGGACGCCGTGGCCGAGGTTGAACACGTGGCCCGGGGCCGCGCGGCCCTCCTCGACGATGGCGCGCACGTGCCGCTCGAGCGGCGCCCACGGCG
>DATITJ010000215.1:0-4642 GCA_035467935.1 Ornithinibacter sp. | reverse complement strand
GTGCTTGATGCGGGTGTAGTCCTCGAAGCCGTACATGGACAGGTCCTTGCCGTAGCCGGACCTCTTGTAGCCGCCGTGGGGCATCTCGGCGACGAGCGGGATGTGCGTGTTGATCCACACGCAGCCGAAGTCGAGCGCCCGCGACATCCGCATGGCCCGACCGAAGTCCTTGGTCCACACCGAGGACGCGAGGCCGTACTCGACGCCGTTCGCCCAGCGCAGGGCCTCGTCCTCGTCGGTGAAGCGCTGCACGGTGATGACGGGGCCGAAGATCTCGTTCTGGATCGCCTCGTCGTCCTGGCGCAGGCCCGAGACCACGGTGGGCTCGAGGTAGAAACCGTCGCCGAGGTCGCCGCGGCGGTTGCCACCAGCCGAGACCGTCGCGTGCGAGGGGAGCCGGTCGATGAACCCCGACACGTGCTGGAGCTGGCGGGCGTTGTTGACCGGGCCGAAGAGGGCGTCCTCGTCGTCGGGGAGACCCACGGGGGCGGAGCTGCGGGCGTACTCCGCGAGTGCGGCCACGAAGTCGTCGTGGATGCCGGGACCGGCGAGCACGCGGGTGGCCGCGGTGCAGTCCTGCCCGGCGTTGAAGTAGCCGGCGATGGCGATGCCCTCGACGGCCGCCTCGATGTCGGCGTCGTCGAAGACGACGACCGGAGCCTTGCCGCCGAGCTCGAGGTGGACGCGCGTGACGTTGGGCGCGGCACTGGCGGCGACCTGCGAGCCGGCGCGCACCGACCCGGTGATGGCGACCAGGCCGGGGGTCCGGTGCTCGACGAGCATGCGGCCGGTGTCGCGGTCGCCCGTGATGACGTTGAGGGTGCCGGTGGGGAGGAACTCGGACGCGATCTCGGCGAGGAGCAGCGTGGTCTCGGGGGTGGTGTCGCTCGGCTTGAGGACCACGGTGTTGCCGGCGGCGAGCGCGGGCGCGATCTTCCACACGGCCATGAGGAGCGGGTAGTTCCACGGCGTCACCTGGCCCACGACGCCGATCGGCTCGCGCCGGATCCACGAGGTGTGACCCTTCATGTACTCGCCCGCGGCCTTGCCCTCGAGGACGCGCGCGGCGCCGGCGAAGAACCGGAGCTGGTCGACCATCGGCGGGATCTCCTCGGTCGCGGTGAGCGCCCTGATCTTGCCGGTGTTCTCGGACTCGAGGGCGATGAGCTCGTCGGCGCGGGACTCGATCGCGTCGGCGAGCTTGAGCAGCGCCTGCTGCCGCTCGCTCGGCGTCGTCCGCCCCCACTCCGCGAATGCCGTGTCGGCGGCGGAGTAGGCCGCGTCCACGTCGTCCTGCCCGCTCACCGGGGCGGTCGCGACGACCGATCCCGTGGCCGGGTTGACGATGTCGGTGGTGGCCTCGGTGCGTCCGTCGACGTACTCGCCGGCGATGAAGTTGCGCAGGGCGCGCGGACCGCTCATGTGCGTTGCTCCCGGAAGGTGGCTGGTGGACGGCAGTGCAGGGGACTCTAGGCCCGCCTCCCGCGAGATCGCTAGGGTTGGCCGACAGAAAGTGATGAAAAGTTACACCAGTCGAGGGCGCTGCGTGCGGAATCCGTCATCAGCACGCTTGCGCACCGACCGTTTCAGCGGCACGATGGCGCCGTGACCCGCACCCCCCGCCCGCCCCGGGCTCCCCGGGCTCCCCGGTCGTCCCCCGAGACGCGCCTCGACGACGTCGCCAAGCGCATCATCGAGCTGCTCCAGGAGGACGGCCGGCAGTCCTACGCCGCCATCGCCAAGGCGGTCGGCCTCTCGGAGGCCGCGGTGCGCCAGCGCGTGCAGCGTCTCCTGGATGCCGAGGTCATGCAGATCGTCGCCGTCACCGACCCGCTCCAGGTGGGTTTCCGCCGGCAGGCGATGATCGGCATCCGCGCCGAGGGCGACCTCATCGCCGTCGGCGAGGCGCTCACGGCGATGCCGGAGGTGTCCTACGTCGTCACGACCGCAGGCAGCTTCGACATCCTCGCCGAGGTCGTCTGCGAGGACGACGACCACCTCCTGGAGCTGCTCACCGAGCGGATCCGGGTCCTCCCGGGCGTCACGACCACCGAGACGTTCGTCTACCTGAAGCTCAACAAGCAGCACTACAACTGGGGTACCCGATGACCACGTCCTCCTCCACCGTCTGGGAGCCCAGCTCCGACCGCCACACCGCGACCGGCAAGCTCTACTCCGACGCCGCCCGCGACCACCTGTGGATGCACTTCACCCGCCACTCGGTGTTCGAGGAGCGCGACGCCGGCGGCCTCGGGCACTCCGTGCCGATCATCACCCGCGGCGAGGGCTGGACCATCTGGGACGACCGCGGCAACGAGTACATCGACGCCCTGTCGGGCCTGTTCGTCACCAACGTCGGGCACGGCCGCACGGACATCGCCGAGGCGATGGCCGCGCAGGCCTCCGAGCTCGCCTTCTTCCCGCTGTGGTCCTACGCCCACCCGCGCGCCATCGAGCTCGCCGAGCGCCTCGCCCACCACGCGCCCGGCGACCTCAACCGCGTCTTCTTCACCACGGGTGGCGGCGAGGCCGTCGAGACGGCCTGGAAGCTGGCCAAGCAGTACTTCAAGCTCACCGGCAAGCCGACCAAGCACAAGGTGATCTCGCGCTCGGTGGCCTACCACGGCACGCCGCAGGGCGCCCTGTCGATCACCGGCATCCCCGCCGCGAAGGTGGACTTCGAGCCGCTCGTGCCCGGCGGCCACAAGGTGCCGAACACCAACATGTACCGCGCCCCCGAGCACCTGCGCGACGACGAGAAGGCCTTCGGCCGCTGGGCCGCCGACCGCATCGCCGAGGCCATCGAGTTCGAGGGCCCCGACTCGGTCGCGGCCGTGTTCCTCGAGCCCGTGCAGACCTCCGGCGGCTGCTTCCCGCCGCCGGCCGGCTACTTCGACCGGGTCCGCGAGATCTGCGACGAGTACGACGTGCTCCTCGTCTCCGACGAGACGATCTGCGCCTTCGGGCGCATCGGCTCGATGTTCGCCTGCCAGGACCTCGGCTACCAGCCCGACATCATCACCACGGCCAAGGGCGTCACGAGCGGCTACGCCCCGCTCGGCCTGATGATCGCCAGTGAGCGCCTGTTCGAGCCGTTCCGCCACGGCACGACGTCCTTCCCGCACGGCTACACCTGGGGTGGCCACCCCGTCTCGTGCGCCGCGGCGATGGCCAACCTCGACATCTTCGACCGCGAGGGCCTCAACGACCGGGTCAAGCAGAACGCCCCGGTCTTCAAGAGCACGCTCGACAAGCTGCTCGACCTGCCGCTGGTCGGCGACGTGCGCGGCGCCGGGTACTTCTACGGCATCGAGCTCGTCAAGGACAAGCAGACACGGGAGACGTTCGACGACGCCGAGAGCGAGCGCCTGCTGCGCGGCTTCCTCTCCAAGGCGCTCTTCGACGCCGGGCTGTACTGTCGCGCCGACGACCGCGGCGACCCGGTCGTGCAGCTCGCGCCGCCGCTGACCATGGGCCCGGCCGAGTTCGACGAGATCGAGCGCCGGCTGCGCTCGGTGCTCACCGAGGCCGAGAACCACCTCTGACGTGGAGCGGGCGAGCACTCGCCCGACGACCGGGCCGCTGTGGGGGGAGACCGCCACGGCGGCCTCGTCGTCGGTGGAGGTGCCCGCGGCCGTCGACGTCGCGGTGGTCGGCGGCGGCTACACCGGGCTGTGGACCGCCTACTACCTCCTGCGCGGGCGCCCCGACCTCACGGTGCTCGTCCTCGAGGCCCAGCACGTGGGCTTCGGCGCCAGCGGCCGCAACGGTGGCTGGGTGTCGTCGCTGTGGCCCGTCTCCCCCGACACCGTCGCGCGGCGCCACGGCCGGGCCGCGGCGCTCGAGCAGCTCACGGCCCTGCGCGACACGGTCGACGAGGTGGGCCGGGTGGACGAGGCCGAGGGGCTGGGTGGGCAGTTCGTCAAGGGCGGCGCCCTCATGGTGGCCCGCACGCCCGGACAGGAAGCGCGGGCCCGGGCGGATGCCGCGCACGGTGCCGCCTGGGACGACGGCACGGTGTGGCTGGATGCCGGGGCCGCCCGTGAGCGCCTCGACGTCGCCGGGGCGCGCGGTGCGACCTTCACGCCGCACTGCGCGCGCATCCACCCGAGGCGGCTCGTCGACGGGCTCGCCGCCACGGTGCGCGGGATGGGCGCGCACGTGGTCGAGGGCGCCCGCGTCGGTCGCGCCGGTGCCGGCGCCGTCGTGCTCGAGGACGGCCGCCGGGTCACCGCCGGGGCCGTGGTCGTGGCGACCGAGGGCTGGACCGGATCACTGCCGGGCCACGCCCGCGAGGTGGCCCCGGTCTACTCCCTCATGGTCGCGACCGAGCCGCTCACGCCGGCGCGGTGGGCCGACGTCGGCCTCGCCGGGCGGGAGGTCTTCGCCGACCACGGCCACGTGGTCATCTACGGCCAGCGCACCGACGACGGCCGCATCGCGTTCGGAGGACGCGGGGCGCCCTACCACTGGGGCTCCGCCATCCGGCCCGAGTTCGACATCGAGGAGCGGGTGTTCGCGGTGCTGCGCACGACCCTCCTCGAGCTGCTCCCCCAGCTGCACGGCATCCGCTTCACCCATGCGTGGGGTGGGCCGCTCGGCATCGCCCGCGACTGGCACCCGTCGGTCTCGTGGGACCCGG
>DATITJ010000214.1:0-2046 GCA_035467935.1 Ornithinibacter sp. | reverse complement strand
CGCCTGCTGGCCTACACCCGGAAGGACCCCCAGTGACCGACCCGACCGACGTTCCGGCATCCAGCGCAGCGCTGTGGGGTGGGCGCTTCGCCAGCGGGCCGGCCGACGCGCTCGCGGCCCTGTCGAAGTCGACCCACTTCGACTGGCGGCTGGCCCCGCACGACATCGCCGGGTCGCGTGCCCACGCCCGCGTGCTCCACGCGGCAGGGCTGCTCGCCGACCCCACCCTCGCCGCGATGCTCGACGCCCTCGACCGGCTGCGCGCCGACGTGGAGTCTGGCGCCTTCCTCCCTGAGCCCGACGACGAGGACGTCCACACGGCCCTGGAGCGCGGGCTCATCGAGCGGGCCGGTCCCGACGTCGGCGGGCGGCTGCGCGCGGGCCGCTCGCGCAACGACCAGATCGCGACGCTGTTCCGGATGTACCTGCGCGAGCACGCCCGCCTCGTCGCCGGTCTCGTCCTCGACGTCGTCGACGCCCTCGTCGAGCAGGCGACCCGCCACCTCGGGGTCGCGATGCCCGGCCGCACCCACCTCCAGCACGCCCAGCCGGTACTGCTGTCGCACCACCTCCTCGCCCACGCCTGGGCCCTGCTGCGCGACGTCGAGCGACTGCGCGACTGGGACGCCCGCACGGCGGTCTCGCCGTACGGCTCGGGCGCGCTGGCCGGTTCGTCCCTGGGCCTGGATCCCGAGGCCGTGGCCGCGGACCTCGGCTTCGACGGCTCGGTCGAGAACTCCATCGACGGGACGGCCTCACGCGACTTCGTCGCCGAGTTCGCGTTCGTCGCGGCGATGACCGCCATCGACATCTCTCGGCTCGCCGAGGAGGTGGTGCTCTGGGCGACCAAGGAGTTCTCGTTCGTCGCGCTCGACGACGCCTACTCCACGGGGTCGAGCATCATGCCGCAGAAGAAGAACCCCGACGTCGCCGAGCTGGCCCGCGGCAAGGCCGGGCGCCTCGTCGGCGACCTCACCGGCCTGCTCACGACCCTCAAGGCGCTCCCGCTCGCCTACAACCGCGACCTCCAGGAGGACAAGGAGCCCGTCTTCGACGCCGTCGACACCCTCGAGGTGCTCCTGCCGGCGTTCAGCGGCATGGTCGCCACGATGGTCTTCGACACCGCGCGGCTGGAGTCGCTCGCGCCGCAGGGCTTCTCGCTGGCGACCGACGTCGCCGAGTGGCTCGTGCGCCAGGGCGTGCCGTTCCGGGTGGCCCACGAGGTCGCCGGCGCGTGCGTGCGGGCCTGCGAGGAGCGCGGCATCGAGCTGTGGGACCTCACCGACGACGACCTCGCCGTGATCAGCCCTCACCTCGGCCCGGGTGTGCGCGACGTGCTCTCCGTCGAGGGCTCGATGGCCTCGCGATCGGCCAAGGGCGGCACGGCCCCGGTGCGCGTCGCCGAGCAGCTCGAGCGCGTCGTCGCCACGAGCGCCGACCACCGCACGTGGTCAGTGGTGCAGCCCACGGTGCGCTGACGGCATCCGCCGTCGCCGCGGGGACGAGACTGTAATCGTGACGACAACGACGACGACGACCACACCCCTGCCGCGGGAGTTCTTCGCGCGTGACGTGCTCGTGGTCGCGCGCGAGCTGCTCGGGTGCCGGGTCACGCACGGCGGCGTCACCGTGCGGCTCACCGAGGTCGAGGCGTACGACGGCGCCGCCGACCCCGGCTCGCACGCCTTCCGCGGCCGGTCGCCGCGCACCGAGGTGATGTTCGGTCCGGCGGGGCGGCTCTACATCTACTTCACCTACGGCATGCACCACTGCGCGAACGTCGTCACCGGTCACGAGGGCACCGCGTCCGCCGTGCTCCTGCGGGCGGGAGAGGTCGTCGCCGGCCACGAGCTGGCGGCGCAGCGACGGCCGGGTGTGCGCGAGCGCGACCAGGCCCGCGGCCCGGCACTCCTGGCGACGACGCTCGGGCTCGGCCGGTCGCACGACGGGCTCTCGCTCGTCGGCAGCCGCGCCGGTGGACGGGTCGAGCCCCCCGAGGCGCCCGTGGACCCCGCCCTGGTCCGCACCGGCCCACGCGTCGGCGTC
>DATITJ010000213.1:0-1711 GCA_035467935.1 Ornithinibacter sp. | reverse complement strand
CGCTGCAGCGGCTGTTCACCCACCACGTCGGGGTCGGCCCCAAGTGGGTGCTCGGGCGCTACCGCATGCACGACGCCGTGCGCGAGCTCGACGCCGGCTTCGAGGGCACGCTCACCGACCTCG
Source organism: Ornithinibacter sp. (assembly GCA_035467935.1). Lineage (GTDB taxonomy): Bacteria > Actinomycetota > Actinomycetes > Actinomycetales > Dermatophilaceae > Fodinibacter. The sequence goes on along the minus strand of DATITJ010000213.1, from coordinate 1,588 downwards.
CGGTGCGCTACGGCTGGTCCGACCAGGCGCACTTCACCCGCGACTTCACCGCGCTCGTCGGAGTGACGCCGGGCGCCTACCGCGACGCGACGCCACCCAGGGCGCGCTGGGCCGCCCCTGACGCGGGGACATCCCCGTCCTGAGAGGACGGCCCCGTCACCGGGCGTCGGGGCGGAGCACGGGGGCGAGCCGGTCGAGCACCGAGGCGTCCTCGATGGTGCCGGGCACGGTCGGGACCTTGCCGTCGGCCAGCTCGCGCATGGTCTTGCGCAGGATCTTCCCCGAGCGGGTCTTGGGCAGCCCACCGACGATGTCGACCTGTTTCAGGCTCGCGACCGCGCCGACCTCGTCGCGCACCCGCTGCACGAGCTCGCGACGGATCCGCTCTCCCTCGGCGCCGGTGCCGTCGACGCCGCCCTTGAGCACGACGAGCCCGCGCGGCACCTGCCCCTTGAAGTCGTCGGCCACGCCGATCACCGCGCACTCGGCGACGTCGGGGTGTCCCGCGAGGGCCGCCTCGATCGACCCGGTCGACAGGCGGTGCCCGGCGACGTTGAGCACGTCGTCGGTGCGGCCCATGACGTAGACGTAGCCGTCCTCGTCGATGAGCCCGCCGTCGCCGGTGAGGTAGAAGCCGTCGTAGACCGACAGGTAGCCCGCGACGTAGCGCTCGTCGTCCTGCCACAACGTCGGCAGCGTGCCCGGGGGGAGCGGGAGCCGGATGGCGATCGCGCCCTCGGTGCCCGGCGGCACCTCGACGCCCTGGTCGTCGAGGATGCGCACGTCGTAGCCCGGGACCCGCACCGACGGCGAGCCCGCCTTGATCGGCATCGGCTCCAGGCCGCGCAGGTTCGCGGCGATCGGCCAGCCCGTCTCGGTCTGCCACCAGTTGTCGACGACCGGCACGCCGAGCACCCCGGTGGCCCACTCGTAGGTGTCGGGGTCGAGCCGCTCGCCCGCGAGGAACACGGTCGTCAGCGACGACAGGTCGTGGCCGGCCATGAGCGAACCGGTGGGGTCCTCGCGCTTGATCGCGCGATAGGCGGTCGGCGCGGTGAACATCGCCTTCACCCCGTGGTCGCCGATGACCCGCCAGAAGGCGCTCGCATCGGGGGTGCCGACCGGCTTGCCCTCGTAGAGAACGGTGGTCGCGCCGGTGAGCAGGGGCGCGTAGACGATGTAGGAGTGCCCGACGACCCACCCGACGTCGGATGCCGTGAACCACACGTCACCCGGCTGGATGCCGTAGACGTTCCCCATCGACCAGCGCAGCGCCACCGCGTGGCCCCCGTTGTCGCGAACGATGCCCTTGGGGCGGCCGGTCGTGCCGGAGGTGTAGAGGACGTACAGCGGGTCGGTCGCCTCGACGTCGACGCAGTCGGCGGGCTCGGCGTCGGCGACGAGCTCGTCCCAGTCCAGCTCCTCCCAGTCGGTGTCGCGTTCGCCGACGGCGGCCCTGGCCTGCGGCCGCTGGAGGACGATGACCGACTCGGGCGTGTGGCTGCTGCGGTCGAGCGCGGCGTCGAGCATCGGCTTGTACTCCACGACCCGGCTCGGCTCGATGCCGCAGCTGGCGGCGACGATGACC
>DATITJ010000212.1:0-7458 GCA_035467935.1 Ornithinibacter sp. | reverse complement strand
GGTGCCCGTGACGACGTTGACGACGCCCGGGGGGGCGCCGGCCTCGGTGAAGGCCTCGGCGAAGAGGATGCTCGTGAGCGGGGTGATCTCGGCGGGCTTGAGGACGATCGTGTTGCCGGCGGCGATGGCGGGCAGGACCTTCCACGCGGCCATCTGCAGGGGGTAGTTCCACGGCGCGATCGAGCCGACGACCCCGATCGGCTCGCGGCGGATCGAGGACGTGTGGTCGCCGGAGTACTCGGCGCTGGCCATGCCGTCGAGCCGGCGGGCCGCGGTGCCGAAGAACGCGGTGTTGTCGACCGTGCCCGGAACGTCGAACTCCCGGGCGAGGCGGATGGGCTTGCCGGCCTGGCGCGACTCGAGCCGGGCGAGCTCCTCGGCGCGCTCGTCGAGCAGCTGGGCGGCCCTGATGAGCACGGTCGAGCGCTCGACGGGGGTCGTGCGGCTCCACTCCTGAAACGCCGTGCCCGCCGCGGCGACCGCGGCGTCGACGTCGTCGTGCCCCGCGAGGGTGACGGTCTCGATCGTCTCGTTGGTGCTCGGGTCGAGGACGTCGAAGGTCTCGCCCGAGGCCGCGTCGCGCCGTCGCCCGCCGATGTACTGGTGCATGGGCGCGAGCATACGCATCGCTCCGGACTTCTGAAAGAGCACCCTGGGTGGGTCGTTGCCACGGATTCCGTTGCTGACGGCGCGACGGCATCCGTTCTCAGTGCTGGTAGGTGCCGTGGATGATCGCGCGGGCGAGGGTCTTGAACGCGAGGTTGAACGACACGACGGCGGCGCTGGCGCCGGAATCCACGCCCAGGCTCGGGGCCCCGACGGCGTGCACGACGAAGAAGTAGCGGTGCACCTGGTCGCCCTCGGGCGGGGCCGCACCCATGAAGCCGTGCTCGCCCCCGTCGTTGCGCACGTGGAAGGCGTGGCCGGGCAGGTCGCCGGCCGCCGCGCCCGTGGCGAGCTCGGTGACGTCGGCGGGGAGGTCGACGAGCACCCAGTGCCAGAAGCCCGACGGGGTAGGGGCGTCGGGGTCGAAGCAGGTCACGACATAGCTCTGCGTGCCCTCGGGGGCGCCGCTCCAGGCGAGCTGTGGGCTGGTGTCGCCCTTCGCGGCGACCTGGTCGTCCTTCAGCGGGGCGCCGTCGGTGACGTCGGCGCTGGTCACCGTGAACGACGGGACGGAGGGGAGCAGGTCGTAGGGGTTCGGGGCGACCGGGCGGTCCAGGCTCATGCGCGTCTCCTTCGGCGGAGGTCGGACACCTCGCACGCTAGCCCGCCCCCAGGCATCCGCGTGCCGTCGGGTGGCGCACGCCATGCCCGCTTCCCCGGACTTCGCGGGGGGCGGGGCGACGACGGGGCGCCGACCACCGTGGTGGTCGACGCCCCGGACACGCGTCGGGCCGGGCTCAGCCGGCTCCCGCTGCGAGGGGTGTCGGCGTCAGCCGTTCACCGCGCGCTTGAGCTGGGCAGCAGCCTTGAAGCCGACCGAGGTCGACGCCGCGATGGCGATCTCGTCGCCCGTCTGCGGGTTGCGGCCGGTGCGGGCCGCGCGCGCACGCGTCTCGAAGGTGCCGAAACCCGCGAGGCGGACGTCCTCACCCTTGGCGAGCTGCTCGCCGATGACGTCGAGGGCGGCGCCGATGATCTCCTCGGCAGCGGCGGCGGAGACGTCGGTGCGCGCGGCGACGGCCGTCGCGATGTCCTTCTTGGTCATGTCTTCTCTCCTGATACTGGTGATCGTTCTCTCGGGGACGCCATCACCGGGGTGCGCGCGGAAACGCGTCGCCCCAGGCGAGGTCGCGCGCCGAACGGTACGCGTCCCGGCTGCGTCTCGTGACCACGACCCGCCCGCTGGACCCGTCCGATCGGCACACCTCGAGCTGCACCAGGCCCTTGCGGATCAGCGGATGCCGCAGCACCCGGCCCCCCGCGGGCACCACCGGGTCGCGCGACGCGAGGACGTAGGAGAACTTCTCGTCCTCGTGGCCCCGCTCCCCGCCCTTGAGCCTGCGGTGGAGTGCCGACCGGTCCAGCCGCACCGCGAAGTGGCACCAGTCGGACCCGCCCGCCACCGGGCACGGCCCGTCCTGCGGGCACGGGGCGAGCACGTGCCACCCCGCAGCCGTGAGGCGCGAGCGCGCAGCCAGCACCGCGGCATACCCGCGCGGTGTGCCCGGCTCGACGACGAGAGCCAGCGGGGCTGCCCGGGTCAGCGCCTCGACGACCGGCGTGTGCAGGGACTCGGGCAGCTCGCCGAGCACATAGCTGGCGACCGCCAGATCCGCCTGCGGCAGAACGGCATCCGCAGACAGCCGCATCCGTGACCACGTCGCACCCGCCACGGCATCGGGCCCGTATCCCGCGATCCGACGACCCAGTGCCAGCGCGTCGGCCGACCCGTCGAGCACCGTGGCTCGCTCCAGGCCGGGGAACGCCTCGGCCACCGCCCACGTCGCCGCGCCGGTGCCGCCACCGACGTCGACGAGAGTGCGCACGTCGAGGTCGGGGGCCAGGTCGGTGGCGTGCCTCAGGGCCCGGCCCACGGCCGCGTGGGTCGCCGGCATCCGGTATGCCGCGTACGCCGCCGCCGTCGTGGGGTCGCGCAGCACCTGCGCCGTCGGCGGGGCGCCGCTGCGGTAGGTTTCGATGAGGGATGAGGTGGCGCGCCGCAGGGCGTCGGCCGGGAGGTCGCCGAGCACGGCGTCCAGGGCGAGTGTCAGGGCGGTCGGCACACAGGTCATCCTCCTACGCTGGGCGAGCAGGGACCGAGGAGGTCGACAGGTGGCCCGACGCGTGCTCGTCGTCGACGACGAGCCGGAGATCCGCGCGGTCCTGCGCGCCTACCTCGAGCACGACGGGTTCGCAGTGGCCGAGGCCGGCACCGGCGCCGAGGCGCTGCGCCGCGCGCTCGCCACCGACGGCTCGGAGCCCCACGTCGTCCTGCTCGACATCGGCCTGCCGGACCTCGACGGGCTCGACGTGCTGCGCACCATCCGCCGCTCCTCCGACGTCTACGTCGTGCTCGTCACCGCCCGCGCCGACGAGGTCGACACCCTCGTCGGGCTCGGGGCCGGCGCCGACGACTACGTCACCAAGCCGTTCAGCCCACGGGAGGTCGTGGCCCGGGTCGGGACGGTGCTCCGCCGCTCCGCGGCGCGCGGTGCCCCGGCTCCGGTCGACGACCACGTGCTCCGGTTCGACGGGCTGACCCTCGACGTCCGCCGCCGCGAGCTCGCCGCCGCCGGGGCCGAGGTGCACCTGTCCACCCTCGAGTTCGACCTCCTGCGGGCGCTCGCATCCTCACCGGGGCGCGTCTTCTCGCGCGCCCAGCTGCTCGAGGAGGTCTGGGGCTACGACTTCTTCGGCGACGAGCGCGTCGTCGACGTGCACGTCCGTAGCCTGCGACGGGCCCTCGGCGACGACGCCACCGACCCGCGCGTCATCGGCACGGTGCGCGGCGTCGGCTACAAGTTCCTCCTCCTCCCGGCGGGTGGCACCCCATGAACCGTCTCGCGGTCCGGCTCGTCCTCTCGCACGTGCTCGTCGCGGTGCTCGGCGGTCTCACGACGTTCCTCGTCGTGCGAACCCTCACGCCCGAGCTCTTCGACCGGATGATGGGTCAGGGCGGCCCGATGATGGGCCGGGGCGCCGGGGCGTCGCTGCGCACCCAGGTCGCGGACGCCGTCACGCAGGCCCTCCTCGTCGGCACCGTCGTCGGGATCGCGGCGGCCACGGTCTTCGGCGTGGCAGCGGCGGGGCGGCTCGTGCGCCCGCTGCGCCGGCTGGGCGAGACGACGCGCGAGATCGCGGCCGGCCGCTACGACGTGCACGTCGCCCGGCCGCAGGAGCACGAGCTCGCCGTCCTCGCCGACGACGTCAACACGCTGGGTCGGGCGCTCGCCGAGACCGAGTCGCGCCGGGTGCGCCTCCTCGGTGAGGTGGCCCACGAGATGCGCACGCCGCTCACCGTCATCGACGGGTCGGTCGAGGGGATGATCGACGGCATCCTGCCGCCCACACCGGAGCGGCTCGGGGTGGTGAGCGACGAGGTGCGTCGCCTGCGCCGCCTCTCCGACGACCTGTCCACCCTCTCGCGCACCGAGGAGGGCCGGCTGGGCCTCGTGCTCGCCCCCGCCGACCTGCGTCAGGTCGTCTCCGGGGCGGTCGAGCGGCTGCGGCCGCAGGTCGAGGACGCCGGCATCGCGCTCACCGTGCGGATGCCGGCGGATGCCGTGCCGGTGGTCGTCGACCCCGACCGGATGGCGCAGGTCGTGCGCAACCTCGTCGGCAACGCCGTGCGGGCCACCGAGGCCGGCGGGCGGATCGACATCGAGGTCACCGTCACCGGGGGGGCGGCCGCGGTCGCGGTGACCGACACGGGTGAGGGGCTCGCTCCGGAGGACCTCGGCCGCGTCTTCGAGCGGTTCTACCGGGTGCCCGACCGCAGGCGGGGCAGCGCCGACGGGGGTTCGGGCATCGGCCTCACCATCGCCCGCGGCATCCTGCGGGCCCACGGGGGCACCCTCGACGCGCGGTCGCCGGGCCGTGGTGGCGGTGCCACGTTCACGGCCCGGCTACCGGCCGGGGAGGGCGCTCAGGCGTCGGTGTCGGTGTAGGGGCAGTCGCCCGTCCGGGGGCCGTTGCCGCTCCCGCGGGAGCCCGTGCCCGGTCCGTTGCCGAAGCCCTTGCCGTTGCGGCCGTTCATCATTCCCGGGGCGCCGTTGCGCGGGGTGCCGTTCGGGGTGGCGTCGGTGTCGCCCCACCGACCACCGGTGCCGGTGCCGAGGTCGCCGGCGACGGCGCGCTCGTAGGCGGCGAGGTGCTGCTTCGAGCCCTCGAGGAGGTTGCCGAGCACCGTGTCGACGTCCGACGGGAGGTCGTCGGCGATGGTCTTCTCGAGGTCGGCGACGTCACGCTGCTCGAGCTCGACGCCCACGCGGTACGCCGCGTCGAGGGAGGTCTTGCCCTCCTTCAGCCAGCCGTCGTAGAGGTCCTGGACGACCGCGACGGCATACGTTCCGGCGGCCTTGCCGGCCGACGGGTCGGTGACGTCGTAGCGGTCGAGGAGGGTCCCGATCGCGTCGAAGTGCCGGTCCTCGCTGCGCGTGATGTTGCTGAAGGGGCGCGCCCCGTCGTGCTCGGCGGCCAGCGCGGCGTAGAGGTCGCGGGCCATGCGCTCCTCCTCACGGGCGAAGGTGAGGGCGGTGGCCACGTCGCTGTCGGACGCGGCGGTGGTGGTGGCCGCGAAGGCGGAGCCGGCAGCGATGCCGCCTCCCAGGAGGGCAGCCACGCCCAGTGCTGCGGCTGTCGTGCGGATCGTCGTCTTCATGATCGGCTCCGCGGTGGTGTTCGAAGGGGGGAGTGCCCTGGTGTGCACATCCGATGCAACCGGGTCGGCGTGAAGCGACGCCTGCCGCGGGTGTGAAGCCTTCTTGAAGCCGGGCCACCGACGGCCTCGCGCGCCGCCCCCTCCTCGGGCCGGGTGCCCAGGTGGCTGCCGGGCCGGCCGCGTGGCACCCGCCAGCGGGACGCGGGATGAACTCGCGGCCCGCAGGCGTTCCCCTCGTGTCCCTGCTGTCGCGGAATATACCCATGGGGGTATGCTGTTGACGTCGGCGGACATCCACCGATCCCGACCGAGGAGCTTCCACATGGCCACCGTCGAGCTGACCGCCGACAACTTCGAGCAGACCATCACGACGAGCGACATCGTCCTCGTCGACTGGTGGGCGGCCTGGTGCGGCCCGTGCCGCCAGTTCGCCCCGACCTACGAGAAGTCGAGCGAGAAGCACGTCGACGTCGTGTTCGGCAAGGTCGACACCGAGGCCCAGCAGGCGCTCGCCGGTGCCGCCCAGATCTCGTCGATCCCGACGATCATGGCCTTCCGTGAGGGCGTGCTCGTCTACCGTCAGGCCGGGGCCCTGCCGCCGGCCGGCCTCGAGCAGGTCATCGAGGGCATCCAGGCCCTCGACATGACCGAGGTCCACGCCCAGGTCGCCGCCGCCCAGGCCTCCCAGGCCGAGCAGAGCGCCTGACCCACTCCCACAACCACCGTCGCCCGCACAGGAGGCCCCGCATGGAGCTCAACCCCGACGAGATGCAGGCTGTCGTCAAGCGGCTCAAGCGCGCCCAGGGGCAGATCGGTGGTGTCCTCAAGATGATCGAGGACGGCCGTGAGTGCCAGGACATCGTCACCCAGCTGGCCGCCGTCTCCAAGGCGCTGGACCGGGCCGGGTTCGCGGTCATCGCGCTCGGCCTGCGCCAGTGCATCTCCGACCCCGACTCCCACGAGATGGACGTCGACTCCATGGAGAAGCTCTTCCTCTCCCTCGCGTGAGGAGCGCAGACGTGGACGCCACCGACTGGGACGCGCGGTATGCCGGTTCCGACCTCGTGTGGTCGACCGGACCCAACGTGTGGGTGCGTGAGCTCTGCGCGCCGCTCGCCCCCGGGCGGGCGCTCGACCTCGCCGCGGGCGAGGGCCGCAACGCCCTGTGGCTCGTCGAGCAGGGCTGGACCGTGACGGCCGCCGACTACTCGTCGGTGGCCGTCTCGCGTGTCCGCGAGATCGCGGAGCAGCGCCTCGACCAGGCCGCTCGTTCGCGGCTCGAGACGGTCGTGGCGGACGCGACGCACCCGGCGCCGGGCACGGCATACGACCTCGTCCTCTTCTCCTACCTCCACCTGCCGCGCGAGGAGTGGGAGCGTGCCGTCGCGGCCGGGGTGGACGCGACCGCCGTCGGTGGCGTCGTGCTCGTCGTGGCGCACGCCCGGCGCAACCTCACCGAGGGTGTCGGCGGGCCGCAGGACCCCGCGATCCTGCTCGACCCCGAGGACGTCCTGGCCTCGGTGGCCCACCTGCCCGTCGCGGTCGAGCTCGCCCAGCTGCGGGCCCGCGAGGTCGAGGGGGAGCCCCGGCCGGCGCTGGACACGGTCGTGCGGCTGCGGCGCACCGAGCACCTCGGCGCGTGACGACCTGCACGTTTGCGCCGCGTGACGACTGCACGTTTGCGCACTGATACCCCCCGGGGTATATTTTCCCACGACGACGATCGTTCCCGACCCCGAGGAGTACCCGAGATGTGCCGAGCAGTGAACTGCCGCAAGTGTGGCAAGACGACGTGGTCCGGGTGCGGCCAGCACGTCGACAGCGTGATGCGGGGCGTTTCCTCGAACGACCGCTGCAAGGGGCACGAGGGAGAGCCGAGCACCAGCTTCTTCTCGAAGCTCTTCGGCCGCTGAGCCAGACCGCTCGAACGACCCCGCCGCACCAGAACCCCTGGGTGCGGCGGGGTCGTCGCACGTCCGGGGGGTTGTCACTGTCAGACGGGAACGGCCGTGCCGGTGACGAACCAGCTCCACGGCTTCGCCACACCGCCCTGGATGTAGCCGTCGTGGGTGAGGTCGACGGCGTAGCCCGCGTCGCGCAGCAGGGCGGCGATGTCACGGTCGACGTGGCAG
>DATITJ010000211.1:0-3500 GCA_035467935.1 Ornithinibacter sp. | reverse complement strand
GAGCATCACCGCCGGCGACACCGTGCTCATGGCCAGCTCCCTGATCCCCGGCAACGAGAACGCGATCTACCGCGTCATCAACGAGCTCACCCGCTGGGGCGCCACCGTCGTGCACAAGGGCAACGCCAAGGTCCACGTCTCCGGGCACGCCAGCGCCGGCGAGCTCGCGTACTGCTACAACATCATCCGCCCCACCAACGTGCTCCCCGTCCACGGCGAGTGGCGCCACCTGCGCGCCAACGCCGACATCGCCACCCGCACCGGCGTGGACCCCGACCGCGTGCTCATCGCCCAGGACGGCAACGTCATCGACCTCGTCGACGGGCACGTCCGGATCACCGGCACCGTCCCCGCCGGGCTGGTCTACGTCGACGCCATGACCGTCGGCGGCGCCACCGAGGAAACCCTGCACGTACGCCGCACCCTGGCCGAAGAAGGCGTCGTCACCATCGTGTGCCTCATCAACCCCGACACCGGCCAGCTCACCGAAGACCCCGACTACCTCGCCCACGGCTTCCCCCCCGAAGCCATGGACTTCACCACCGCCACCCCACCCATCCAACAAGCCCTCACCAAAGCCTCCAAAGACGGCATCGAAGACCTCGAACAAATCGAAGAACTCGTCCGCCGCGCCGCATCCGCCTGGGCCCACCGAGTACACCGCCGCAGCCCCCTGATCATCCCCGTCATCGTCGACGCCTGAGGACCTGAGGACCTGACTGTCACGCTCACGGCGGTGGTCGGGCTCGGGGCGGATAGGCTCCGCTCGGCGCGGTGGGCGCCGGGGGTGTGGTCAAGGTGTCGAGGCCTCGAGGTCTCGCGGGACGACAGGGGTCGATGATGGACGATGCGATGCGGGTCAGGGACATCCCCGTCGTGCTGGTGTCCGCGGCGCGGATCCTGCGCCGCCACTGGGCGCCGTTCGTCGTCATCGCCTGCCTCGGGCTCGCGCTGCGCAGTGCGGCCCTGTGGGCGGCCGTCGAGGTCAGCGACCACAACGCGTTCGTCGCGCAGCTCATCCTCGTGATGGCGCCGCTGGGCTTCCTGCTCGCGATGATCGCGATGCTCTACCTCACGCGAGAGTCCCTGCCCAACGTCGCCGAGCTGTCGCACCGCGAGGCCCGCCAGGCCGTCACCGAGAAGCGCGAGATGCGGCTCGTCGACGTCGCCGTCAGCGTGCTCGTGCCGTTCCTCGCGGTCTACGTCTCCTACGGCCTGCTCAAGGAGGACCTCTACCGGTTCACCAACCAGGCGGCCTTCGACGAGCTCAACCAGTTCAGCCTCGGTGCGCCGCCGGACTTCGACTTCAGGAGCCGCCTGGCGATCTACGACTGGCAGGTCGTGCTGGCCATCGTCGTCATCGCGTGGGTGCTGCGGTTCGCGCTCGGCAGGATCGAGAGCGTCACCCGCTTCCTCTGGCTCGCCTTCCTCGGCGCGCTCGTCGAGGTCTACTACACCTCCCAGGTGGCGCAGAAGGCCGCCGACCTGCGCGAGGCCGGTGTGGCGTGGGTCCAGCAGCGGCGCGCGTCGCGGCTCGTGCTCGAGCAGTACGACGAGGTCGTCGGCACGCTCGGGCCGATGGCCCACCCCGTCGACGCGGCCACCTCGTGGCTCTTCGGCCTGCTCGGTGCCGTCGACGCCGTGGTGCTCGTGCCGCTGGCCTGGCTGACCGTCGGTGCCGTCGTCCTCGGGCACCGGCTCAGCCCGCCCGAGACGGCGGCCCGCGAGCCGCACCGCCACCTGCAGCGCATTCCGGCGCCCGTCCGCCGGTTCGGCAGCGGGCTCGTCGCCGACCTGCGCGGGCGGTGGTCGGCGTTCTGGAACGGTCTGCGGATGATGGCCACGGCAGGGCTCCTGCCCATGCTCACCTTCTGCCTGACCTTCCTGCTCGTCATCCGCATCCCGTGGGCGGTGGGCCAGCTGCTGCGCCTGGCCATCGGGCCGGTCGAGACGAGCACGTGGCTGGCGTTCGCGCCGATGGAGAAGGCAGCCGGGCTGGCCGTCACGATGGTGCTGGCGGCCGCGCTGCTCGCCGCGGCGATCGACTGGCTGCTCGGGCCGAAGCTGCATCCGACGCCGGGCGCCACCCCGCCGTCGGAGGCGATGTCGTCGGAGGTCAGGGCTCCAGCGTGAGCGAGACGTAGTCGGGGTCCTCGAACGACACCCGCAGCTCGACGAGGCGTGCCCCCTTGGGCACGGCGATCGCCGGGGAGGTGGTCCACCGGCCCGGCCGCGGGTCGGTGCCCTCGGGGGTGGCCCCGCGCTCGTCACCGCTGAGCACCGCCAGGCGCGGCCCCGGGGTGTCCGCCGGCACGCACCCGTGCACGGGGTCGCCGAGCGGGCTGGTCCCCCCGCCGAGGCTGTAGCGGCGGCCCCGGTCGTCCACGAGAGTCAGGGTGCAGCTCGTGAGGGCCTGGTCGGGCGCTGCCTCGAACTCGAGGTCGACCGTGCGGGCGACCATCCCCTCGGCCAGCACGACCTCGGTGCCCAGGGAGTCCTCGTATGCCGTGCTCTCGCCTCCCAGCCCCGCGAACCGCACGGCATACGTCCTGCTCGTCTCGCCGTGGGCGTCGGTGTAGGTCCCGGTCGCGGCGGCCCACTCACCGGCATCCGCGCTCGCGATCGGGCGGTGCTGGCCCTCCTCGAACCAGAAGACCTGCACCCGGTAGCCCGACGCGGCGAGCATCAGCGCGATCGCGAACGGGACCGCGGCGATCCACCAGCGGCTCGGCCGGCGGGGAGGTTCGGGCTCGGTGGTGTCCGGCGTCGGGGTGCCCGGCCGGGGCGGTTCGGGCTCGGTGGCCGTCAGGGGCGCGGTGACCGTCATCGGGGGCCCCGGCCGGGCGGTGTGACGCCGCGCTCCTTGACGTCGACGGGTGCCTGCTGCGACCAGAGCGCGTCCGTGTCGCCCGGACGGAGCCCGAGGTCGATCTCGGCGACGTCGTCGCGCCGGAAGCCGGAGCCGTTGACGGAGTAGTCACCCCTGGTGACGACGAGCCGGGTTCCCTCGAGAGCGGCCTTCGGGACGTCGAAGCAGAAGCTGCCGTACCACCGCACCCCGGTGGCCAGGCCGGCGTTGATGGCGCACTCGCTGCCGCGGCTGGAGCTGGCGTAGCGGCGGTCCTGCCCGTCGAGGAGGAAGAAGCCGTGCATGCGCGTGGGCTCGCGGGTGGCGACGAGCTCGGTGTCGACGACGAGCCAGCGCCCGCCGGATGCCGCGGCCGGCGAGCCGGTGATCGTCGGCGTGACGTGGATGCCGGTGACCGTCACGTCGGCGTACTCCAGCGACACCGTGTCGCCTGCGCTGGCCGTGTGGACGAACGGCCCGTCGGCGGACTCGTCGAGGGGGATGTGGTCGGTGATGACCCGGCCCAGCCCCATCGCGGCGATGACGAGCGCGGCCGTGGCGGCGGCCCGGATCATGACCTCCTCACGACGGGCAGCGTTCCCTGCCACTGGATCTCGTCGCGTCCGACCCAGGCGTCGGGGTTGAGCGTCTG
>DATITJ010000210.1:0-1661 GCA_035467935.1 Ornithinibacter sp. | reverse complement strand
CGCAGCCACCTGCGCCGCCTCGGCTACCGCGCCCACGACTGGCGCCAGGGCCGCAACCTCGGCGCCAGCCCCGAGCTCACCGAGCGCCTCGAGGACCTCCTGCTCGAGATCCACGACCGCTACGGCCGCAGGGTCAGCCTCGTCGGCTGGAGCGCCGGCGGCATCTATGCGCGCGAGATGGCCCGAGCCCTGCCCGACTACACGCGTGCGGTCATCACCCTGGGCAGCCCCTTCCGCGGCCACCCGGCGTCGACCCGCGCGTGGCGGGTCTACCGGGTCATGAACCGCCACAACCTCGAGACGATGTTCACCGAGGAGGCCCGGGCCACCCGCGCCGCCCCCCTCCCGGTGCCCACGACGTGCGTCTACTCGCGCAACGACGGCATCGTCGCGTGGGAGTGCTGCCTGTCGGACCCGGCCCCGCGCACCGAGAACGTCGAGGTGACCGCCAGCCACCTCGGCTACGGCCACGAGCTCGAGACGCTGCGGGTCATCGCCGACCGCCTCGCCCAGCCCGAAGGAGCCTGGCAGCCGTATGCCGGTCACGCGCCGGCCGCTCCTGCCGATCCCCCCGCGGTGGGTGAGGCCACGGCATCCGGCAGTGACCCGACCGACCCGCACGACGACGACCACGGGCCCGAGCACGGCCGCCGCGCCCGCGGCCGGGCCGGCTGACCGGGGTGGGTCGCTCTCGCTGGGCCACGCCGCTCGACTCGATCTTCCTCATGGGCGAGACGCGCGAGACCCTCATGCACGTCGCGTCGCTGCTGTACTTCACCTACCCCGAGGGCGTGGGGCGCGGCGCCTACCTCCGGCGACTGGTGGACGACCTGCGCGCGGCGCCGATCGAGGCGCCGTGGTACTTCCGCCTCCAGACCCGGATGCTCATGCGCCAGCCGGTGCACCGCTGGGTCCAGGACGACACGTTCGACATCGACTACCACGTGCGGCACTCGGCGCTGCCGGCCCCGGGCGGCGAACGCGAGCTCGGCGTCCTGGTGTCCCGGCTGCACTCCAACCAGCTCGACTTCCGCCGCCCGCCGTGGGAGATGCACGTCATCGAGGGCCTCTCCGGCGGCCGGTTCGCGCTCTACACGAAGATCCACCACTCGCTCGTCGACGGCTTCACCGGCATGCGCATCCTCCAGCGCGGCCTGTCGACCGACCCCGACGACCGCGAGCACCCGTTCTTCTTCAGCACCCGCAGGCCGCCCCGCCCCGAGGGGTCGCCGGCCGAGGTCGACCCGGTCGGCGACGTCGCGTCGATCCTGCGGAGCCTGACGTCGTCGGTGGGGTCGACTCCGTCGGTGCTCAAGGCCCTCGTCGAGACCCAGCTCGGACGCGGGCGCACGCCGACGAAGGCGGTCACGAGCTACCAGGCGCCCGACTCGATCCTCAACTCGCGCACCGGACGGTCCCGGCGCTTCGCCACCCAGGAGTACGACCTGGCGCGGCTGCGCGCGATCGCCAGGGCCCGCAACGCCACGCTCAACGACGTGCTCATGGCGATCTGCGCCGGCGGCCTGCGCAGCTGGCTCGACGACCAGCACGCCCTGCCCGAGCGCCCGCTCATCGCGTTCGTCCCGGTCAACGTGCGGCCCGCGGAGAGCGAGGGCGGCGGCAACGCGGTCGGCGCCACCCTCGTCTCGCTGGCGACCGAC
>DATITJ010000209.1:0-2365 GCA_035467935.1 Ornithinibacter sp. | reverse complement strand
GCGTCGAGGTCGACCAGGTGCAGCCACTCGGCGCCCTGCTCCTGCCACGCGAGGGCGGCCTCGAGCGGGTCGCCGAAGTCCCCGCCGGTGCCGGCGACGCCCTGGACGAGCTGGACGGCGCGGCCCTCGACCACGTCGACGGCGGGCAGGAGCTCCAAGCGGGGCTGGCTGGTCACGGATGCTTCCTTCGCTCGTGGAGCCGTGTGCTGGCGTGGTCGCGGTGGCAGCCACCCGAGCACACGACCCGGGATCGGCCCCCAAGTCTGCCCGGCCCCGGCGCGAGCGTGTCACCCGGTCCACGCGGACCGAGATCGACCCATTGGTCACGATGGGGACCCCGGGCACGTCCCTGCAGCGACCTCTGGGTCGACGGGGGACGGCGGCGGGCGCCATCCGCACCCGGGGCTCGCACCGTCAGAGGGTGCGGACCCAGTTCTCGAGGAGGGCCAGGCCGGCATCCCCCGACTTCTCGGGGTGGAACTGGGTCGCCGACAGCGGTCCGTTCTCGACGGCCGCGACGAACCGCTCCCCGTGGGTGGCCCAGGTGACCTGGGGCTCGACGACCGCGAACGGCCCCTCGGGCGTCGGCAGCTCCCAGCGGTGCGCGGCGTACGAGTGCACGAAGTAGAAGCGCTCCTGCTCCACGCCGGCGAGGAGCACCGACGACTCCGGCACCTCGAGCGTCGACCAGCCCATGTGCGGCACGACGGGGGCGAGCAGCCGCTCGACGGTGCCGGGCCACTCCCCCACGCCCGGACGGGGCGACTCGCTCGGCTCGGTCGACCCCTCGAACATCACCTGCATGCCGACGCAGACACCCAGCACCGGGCGTCCCCCCGCCAGGCGCCGGTCGATGATGAGCGGGCCGTCGGCGGCTACGAGGCCGGCCATGCACGCGTGGAAGTTGCCGACGCCGGGCACGAACAGCCCGTCGGCCGCCAGGGCCGCCCGGCGGTCGCCGGTGAGGGTCACCTCGGCCCCGACGTGCTCGAGGGCGCGCACGGCGCTGTGGATGTTGCCGCTGCCGTAGTCCAGCACGACGACGGATGCCGTCACCGCACGCCTCCCCCGTCGACGCCGGGCCAGTGGTGCCCGGCGGTCTCGGTATGGTGCGCGGCCTCCTCGGCCATGAGCCGGTCGAAGGCCAGCACGCCCCGCACCGACGGCTCGACGACCGTGCCGCCGTCGCACTCGCCGCGCACGAGGAGGTCCTGGCCCGGCAGCCCGAGGAGCCCGAGCACGGTGACGAGCAGGTCGATGGGCGTGCCCTGGCCCGAGCGCAGCACGTCGGCCAGCGCCTCCTCCTGGACGCGGCCCTGCGCGCCGGCGGCCGCGAGCAGCATCGGCAGCCGCAGCCGGGTCAGCTCGGGCGTGGCGACGACACCCTGGCGCGGCTCCCACACCAGCCAGTGGCTCTCGGCCCGGATGCCGGCCGGCTGCACCGTGAGCGCGGCGCGGCCCCGCACGTCGAAGAGCCCGATCGCCGGACGGGCCCGCCAGGGCGCCGGGCGGGCCGCGAGCAGCTCGAGGCCCACGTCGTAGGGCGCGGCGCTGTGGGCGCGCTCGTCGGCGAGGGTGATGCCGGTCCACGGACCGAAGGGCGCGACGGTCACCGACACCAGGCCTCGGCGCAGCCAGCGGGTCACGGCCGTGGGCGACCGGCGCACGAGCACGAGGCCGTGCCCGGCTCCCGAGCGCGGGTCGACAGCCACGGGCTAGAGCGCGCCCTTGGCGCTCGGGATCCCGTCGACACGCGGGTCCCGGGCGACGGCGGCGCGCAGGGCCCGCGCGAGCGCCTTGAACTGCGCCTCGACGACGTGGTGCGGGTCGCGGCCCGACAGCACCCGCACGTGGAGGGCGATCTGGGCGTGGAACGCGAACGACTCGAGGACGTGGCGGGTCAGCGACCCGATGTAGTGGCCTCCGATGACCACGAACTGCTGCCCCTCGGGCTCGCCCTCGTGCACGCAGTAGGGACGACCGGCGACGTCGACCACGGCCTGGACGAGCGCCTCGTCGAGCGGCACCGTGGCGTCGCCGAAGCGCGAGATGCCGCTCTTGTCGCCCAGCGCCTGCCGCACGGCCTGGCCCAGGACGATCGCGACGTCCTCGACGGTGTGGTGCGCGTCGACGTGCGTGTCGCCCTCGGCACGAACCGTGAGGTCGATGAGTGAGTGCTTCGCGAGGGAGAGCAGCATGTGGTCGTAGAACGGCACGCCGGTGCTCACCTCCCCGCGGCCGGTGCCGACGAGGTCGACGGTCACCTCGACGGTGCTCTCGGACGTGCCCCGGCACACGGTGGCGGTGCGGGGGGCGGCGGCGCTGCTCACGGGTGGGCTCCTGTGCGGTGGGTCGGGGCGAGGCC
>DATITJ010000208.1:0-5197 GCA_035467935.1 Ornithinibacter sp. | reverse complement strand
CGCCGCGAGGTAGGTCGCGAGGGTGCGGCTCTCGTGCCCCGGGTCGAGGTCGTAGCCGAGCAGCATGGCCGACAAGGCGCTCTGCCCGCGGTCGGCCCGCTCCTGCGCGTCGCCGCCGATGACGTCGTCGGGCAGGTCGAGGTCGGGGGCGTCGGAAGCAGGCTCGGCGGCCTCCTCGGACGCGTCACCCGTGGGCTCCAGCCGCACGAGCGCGGCGCCGGTCTCGACCTGGCTGCCGGCCGAGACGAGCAGCTCCTTGACGCGACCGGAGAACGGCGCCGGGAGCACGGTCTCCATCTTCATCGACTCGAGCACGAGCACGGGGGCGCCCGCGGCCACCTCGTCGCCGACGGCCAGCGGCGTCGCCACGACGAGTGCCGGTGCGGGAGAACGCAGCACGCCACCCTCGTCACGGCTCACGCGGTGGGTGACGCCATCGACCTCGACGAGCTGCACCGGGCCGTGGGCGGCGGTGACGAGCTTGTGGGTGCGCCCTCCGACGCGCACGCGACTCGCGTAGGGGCCGACCCGCTCGAGGTCGGCGTCGACGGTGACCGTGTGTCCCGTCGGGTCGGCCACCCCGACCCGGAACCGCGCCGGACCGGTGCGGAACACCGTGACCTTGTATGCCGTCCCGCGCAGCTTGAGGTCGACCGCGCGGCCCACGTCGTGCTGCACCTGGGGGCGGCCGCCGCGAGCGGTCTCGAGCAGGCGCGTGCGCTCGATCTGCTCGGCCTCCTCGTAGGCCTCGATGCCGGCGACGACGAGCGCGACGCCCGAGTGCTCCCTCGCGACGAGCCGTCCCTCCGCGCGCACCCGGTCGATCCAGCCGGTGTCGGCCGACCCGTCGATGACCTCGGGCTGCTGGAGCAGGTCGAGGATGAAGGACTTGTTGGTGGCGCCGCCCTCGATGACGACGGTCGTCTCGCGCATCGCGCGGCGCAGGCGGGCCAACGCCTCGTCGCGGTCGCGACCGTGGGCGATGATCTTGGCGATCATGGAGTCGAAGTCGGCGGGGATCGAGTCGCCCTCCGCGACACCGGTGTCCACACGGATGCCCGGTCCGGCGGGCAGCTCCAGGTGGGCGATGCGACCGGGCGCCGGGGAGAAGTCACGGTCGGGGTCCTCGGCGTTGAGCCGGGCCTCGACGGCGTGCCCGACCTCGAGGGGACGGTGCCCCTCGAGCCGGCCGCCCGAGGCGACGTGGATCTGCAGCCGCACGAGGTCGGTGCTGGTGACGATCTCGGTGATGGGGTGCTCGACCTGGAGCCGGGTGTTGACCTCGAGGAACGCGAAGAAGCGCTCCCCGGGGTGGTAGAGGAACTCGACCGTGCCCGCACCGGAGTAGTCGACGGCGATGGCGAGCCGCTCGGCCGAGGCCTTGAGCTCGAGCACCTGTGTCTCGTCGAGCACGGGTGAGGCCGACTCCTCGATGACCTTCTGGTTGCGGCGCTGCACCGAGCAGTCGCGCACCCCGATCGCCCACGCGGAGCCCTGTCCGTCGGCGATGACCTGCACCTCGACGTGACGCGCCCCGGTGACGAGCTTCTCGAGGAACACGACCCCCGAGCCGAAGGCCCGTTGCGCCTCGTCACGGGTGCGCTCGTAGGCGTCGGTGAGCTCGGCGTCGGAGGTGACCTTGCGGATGCCGCGGCCCCCACCGCCGGCCGTCGCCTTGAGCATGAGGGGGTAGCCGACCTCGGCGGCCGAGCGCACGGCAGCCTCGAGGGTGTCGACACCGCCCCGGCTCCACGGCGCCACGGGCACCCCCACCTCCTCGGCGAGGAGCTTGGACCCGATCTTGTCGCCGAGACGACGCATGGCCTCGGCGCTCGGCCCGATGAAGGTGACCCCGATGCGCTCGCACAGCTCGGCGAACGCGGGGTCCTCGGCGACGAAGCCCCAGCCCACCCACGCGGCATCCACGCCGGTCTCCACCAGGGCCCGCTCGAGCACGCCGTGGTCGAGGTAGGGCCGCAGGGACGCGGGGCCGAGGTCGTGGGCCGCGTCGGACTCCCGCACGAACATCGCCGACCGCTCGGCCTCGGTGTGCAGGGCAACCGTCTCGATGCGGTGGCCCCCCGGCCCCGCCTGAGCGTTGAGGTCGCGCACGGCGTGGATGAGACGCATCGCCGCCTCGCCGCGGTTCACGATGGCGATCCGCTGGAACATCGATGGTCCTCCCGGGGAGTCCGGTGTCGTCGTCGTCTCGGTCGGCGGGGCCCGCCGACTCCCGAGCCTGTCACCATCTCGCGGTGACGCGCGAGTAATGAACGACGCGGCTCGTCGCCCCGGGCACGACCCGCGACGGCCCACGCGCCACGGGTGGTCCTCGTCCGGCGGTGAGCGATATCGCGCCGGTGAGGGTCGAAGGGCCGACACCCGCGAGGGCACCGGCACTATCGTGGCGGGCACCCGAGCACGTCCTGCCCTCGAGGAGCCCGCCGTGGTGCGCACCCCCCTGCGCCGCCCAGGCCACCGGGCCACCGGGCTGCTGATGGGCGCGGCCGTGGTCGTGGCCGCCCTCGCCGCGGGCGCCCCGTCGGCCTCCGCCTCCCCCGGTGACGAGCGAGTGCTCGCGGAGCGCTACGCCCCGGTCGTGCGGCTCGTCGATCAGGCCGTCGAGTGCGGGCCGGGCGAGCCGTTCCGGCCGACCGACGTCGACACCCTCTTCGGTGACGACGGCGTGGCCCTGCGCGGGCCGTGGGACACCGACGACCTCGTGACGATCGGGCCCGCGGCCGAGGACCTCGGCAAGGGCCTGAGCGGCTACCACCTCGACTTCCCGGGCAGCCCGCTGAGCCCCGGCTGCACCTACGAGCAGTGGTCGCGAGAGCTCACCGAGGGCAGCCGTCCCACGACGTACGCGCGAGTCGTCACCGAGGCCGGCCGCGAGGGGCTGGCCCTGCAGTACTGGCTCTACTACCCCTTCAACGACTTCAACAACAAGCACGAGAGCGACTGGGAGATGGTCCAGGTGGAGTTCGCCGCACCCGACGCGGCGACGGCCCTGCGCCAGGAGCCCACCCGCCTCGGCTACAGCCAGCACGAGGGTGTGGAGGTCGCCGAGTGGGGCGACCTCAAGCTGCAGGTCGTCGACGACACCCACCCCGTGGTGCACCCCGCCGCCGGGTCGCACGCGAACTACTTCGACGCCTCCCTCTTCCTCGGCCGCTCGGGGCAGCAGGGGTTCGGGTGCGACGACACCCGCGCCCCGAGCTTCGATGTGCGCCCCGACGTCGCCCTCGTGCCGTCCGACGCCACCGCGGCCACCGCCGAGTTCCCCTGGCTCGGCTACACCGGCCGCTGGGGCCAGCGTGAGACGAGCTTCTACAACGGCCCCACCGGCCCCAACACCAAGGACCAGTGGACCGCCCCCCTGACGTGGTCCGACGAGGAGGGCACCGCGACCGCGTATGCCGTGCCGGCCAGCGGCCTGTACGGCACCCAGGCGACGAGCGCGTTCTGCGGCATCGTCGTGACCGGCTCCGACCTGCTGCGCCTGGCGCTGGCGAAGCCCGCCGTCGCCGCTGCGGCACTCACCGTGCTCGCCCTCGCCGTCGCCTGGCTCGTGCGCCGCACCACCTGGCGACCGTCGGCTCCCCTGCGCCTCGCCCGCCGCCGCACGACCGGCCAGGTCATGGCGGCGGTGTGGCGGATGTACCTGCGCAGGTTCGGCCACTTCGTGGGAATCGGTGCGCCCATCGCGGTGGCCACCCTGCTCCCGGGGGTCGCCACGGTCTGGCTCACCTCGCTGTCCGAGTCGATGGGCGACGGGAGCTCGGTGTCCGAGGGACTCGCGGTGCTCGCGAGCCTCGGACTGGCCCTGCTCGCCCCGCTGACGCTCCTGCTGGGGCAGGCCGCCGTCATGCACTCCGTCGTGGAGATCGATGCGGGGCGCCCTGTCGGTGTGTTCTCCGCCTACCGCGCCGCCCTGCATCGCGCGCTGCCCCTCGTGCTGACCGTGCTCGCCGTCGCGACCGTGGTCCTCCTGTGCGCCCTCTCGGTGCTCCTCGTCCCCGTCGGGCTCGTCGTCCTCGTCGCGTGCCTGCTCGTCATCCCGGTCACCGTCGTGGAGGGACGTTCCGGGTGGGACTCGGTACGACGCAGCGCCGTCCTCGTGCGCCCGCGATGGGTCAAGGTCGTGGCCCTGGTCGCCGTGACCTCGGCCGTGGTGCTCTCCACCGGACCCGTTCTCGGGACGACGCTCATCCTCCTCACCTCGCTGCCGTTCGCCGTGAGCAACGCGATCGCCGGCATCGTCTACGCCCTGCTCGTCCCGATCCTCGCGCTCAACACCGTCTACGTGTGGGCGGATGCCGTCGTGCGCGACGAGCTCGACCCGCCGGGCGAGAAGGCCGTGGAGCTCCCCGCCGAGGTCCGCCTGCCATGACGACGCCGGGACACGGGGCGACGAGGAACGAGCGCGCGCACGAGCGGCTCGCCGCCCTCGTCGCGTGGGCGGACCGGCATCCGGTCCCCGGCACGATCCTGCGCATCGCCCGCGAGCTGCTCGAGGTCGACGTCCGCGACCGCATCTTCGGCATGACCGGTCAGGCGTTCCTCTCGCTGATCCCCCTCCTCGTCATCGCCTCGACGTGGATCTCGGAGTCCGACGGCGAGTCCCTCGCCGCCGTCGTGAACAGCCGGCTCGGGCTCACCGGGGTGACCGCCCAGACCGTGACGCTGCTCTTCGCCCGGCCCGCGGCCACCGCGGCGGCGACCGCCGCCTCGGCCATGAGCATCGTGCTGCTCGTCTTCTCGCTCAACAGCTTCACCCGCACCCTGCGCCGCAGCATGGAGCGCCCCTGGGGGCTGGCGCGCGTCGGCTGGCGCGGCCAGGCCACCGGGCTCGCCGGGGTGGGCCTGCTCATCCTCATGCAGACCACGCTGTCCACGATCGCCACCGTCTGGCACAGCGACACCTTCTGGCCCGTCCTGCTGGAGTCCTCGGTGCGCACCGTCGTCGCCGGGGTGTTCTGGCTCGGGATCGGCCACCTGCTCAGCCACCGCCGGGTCCCGGTGCGCCACCTGTGGCCCGGGGCGGTGGTCGGGGGAGTCGGCCAGTCGGCGATCGCGCTGTGGTCGGTCACCCTCCTGCCGGGCATCTTCGAGCGGGACGCCGCCCGCTACGGCGTCATCGGCGTCGCGCTGGCCCTGGTCACCTGGATCCTGGCGATCTGCGGTCTGGCCGTCG
>DATITJ010000207.1:0-5247 GCA_035467935.1 Ornithinibacter sp. | reverse complement strand
GTTCTCGCGGTTGAAGTGCGCGAGCGTGTCGAGCAGGTGCATGTCGTGGAGCATCAGGGGGCCGTTGGGCGACAGGCTCAGGCTGTGCTGGTCGCTCTCGGCGGGGGCCCCGTTGGCCATCGTCGAGCCGGTGGGGGTCCCCAGGGTGGTGGGGTCGGCGTACGGGTCGATCGCGCTCATCGCTGCTCCTGTCGTTGGTGGACCCGCTGCGGCGGCGGGGTCGTGCCGGCCCCTACCCGCCTCGCGAAGGCGACGCCATTGGGCGAGCCGGAGGTCACGTCCTCCCCACCGTCGCACCTTCTCTGGAACGAGACAAGAGAATGCCGGTCGTCGCCCGGATGTCCGGCAGGTGACGCCGCCACCCCGTCCGGTGCCCACCACAGGGCCTCGAATGGCAGGACGCCGGCTCCGCTGTCAGAGTGTCCCCGTGCCCACCGTCTCGCTCGCGCCGTATCGGCGCGCGCTCTCGAGCCGGCCGCTGCGTACCGCCATCGTGCTGGGAACCCTCGTCCGCGGGCCGGTCTTCGCCAGCGGGGTGCTCCTCACCGTGCACGTCGTGACATCACTGGGCCGCTCGTACACCGCGGCCGGCTTGCTCACGGCATTCGCCACCGTCGCCATCGCGGTCAGCGGACCGTGGCGCGGACGGCTGCTGGACCGGCTCGGGCTGCGGCGAGTCGTCGGCCCCTGCGTGGCCGTCGCGCTGTTCTGCTGGAGCATCGCGCCCTTCGTCGGCTACTGGCCGCTGCTCGCGCTGTCGGTCGTCGCCGGGTTCTTCGTGATCCCGACGTTCTCGATCACCCGGCAGGCCGTCATCGCGGCCGTGCCGGAGGCCGACCGCCGCACCGCGATCTCGCTGGACTCCGCGGCGGTCGAGCTGTCGTTCATGATCGCCCCGGCCCTCGCGATCTGGGCGGCCGCCCACTGGTCGACGTCGTGGGTCCTGTTCGTCACGCAGATGCTCGGCGTCGTGGCGGGGATCATCATGTGGGTCGTCAACCCGCCGCTGCGCAGCGAGGCCGAGGAGGGCGGGAGCGCCGCGTCGGTGTCACGTGCCTCGTGGTTCCGCCTGCCGTTCGTCGTCGTCGCTTTCGCGGCACTGGCCTCGACCCTCGTGCTCTCGGGCTCGGACATCAGCATCGTCGCCGCGATGCGCGAGTTCGACGCGACCCCCCAGATCGGGCTCGTGCTGGCGGTGTGGGGTCTCGGTTCGCTCATCGGCGGCCTGACCTACGGCGCGCTCCACCGCCCCATCCCGGCCATGTGGCTGCTCGCGGCGATGTCGCTCGTGACGTTCCCGATGGCACTGGCGACCACCCCGCTGAACCTGGCCGCCCTCAGCTTCGTGGCGGGCCTGCTGTGCGCGCCGACCATCACCGCGACGATCGACCAGGTGAGCAGGATCGTGCCCGCCGAGAACCGCGGTGAGGCGATGGGGTGGCACGGCTCCTTCATGACCACCGGCGGTGCCCTCGGTGCCCCGGTCGCCGGTCTGGCGATCGACGCCCGCGGCGCCGGCGCGGGGTTCGTGGCCGTGGCCCTGGTGGGCCTCGCCGCCGCCGTGGTCGGGCTCGGGGCGGCGAGGGTGCGCCAGGTCTCGCGAGACCGCGACCGCGTCCACGTGTCGTGAGCCGCTGACCGCCCGCGGGCGCGCGCGCCCGCCCGCCCGCGGCCCCGGCACGGCATCCGCACCGACCGACCCGCGCCCGGGGGCCAGGCCACGTCCGTGCCTGCTGCGCCCGCCCACCTAGACTCGGGCGCGCCCCACCCCCGCCCGAAGTGGACACCATGTCAGGACCCAACACCAGCTACGACCCCGTGGAGGTCGCGGTGCTCGACCCCCAGGCCATCGAGGACGCCGTCGCCGAGGCGCTCGCGGCCGCCGCCGGCGCCACCTCGCTCGAGGAGCTCAAGGCCGCCCGCAGCGCCCACCAGGGCGACCGGAGCGCGCTGGCCCTCGCCAACCGCGAGATCGGCGCGCTGCCGCCGAGCGCCAAGGCCGAGGCCGGCAAGCGCGTCGGGCAGGCCCGCGGGCGGGTCGCCCGGGCCTTCGCCGCGCGCCAGGCCGAGCTCGAGGCCGAGCGCGACGAGCGCATCCTCACCGAGGAGGCCGTCGACGTCACGCTGCCCACGGGCCGCCGTCCGCTGGGCCGACGCCACCCCATCGAGCTGATGTCGCAGCGCATCGCCGACCTGTTCGTCGGCATGGGCTGGGAGATCGCGGAGGGGCCCGAGATCGAGGCGGAGTGGTTCAACTTCGACGCCCTGAACTTCGACGCCGACCACCCGGCCCGCCAGATGCAGGACACCTTCTACATCGACCCGCCCGAAGGTGGGCTCGTGCTGCGCACGCACACCTCGCCGGTCCAGGCCCGCACGCTGCTCGAGCGCGGCGTGCCCGTCTACGTCGTCGCGATCGGCCGCGTCTTCCGCACCGACGAGCTCGACGCCACGCACATGCCGGCCTTCCACCAGGTCGAGGGCCTCGCCGTCGACGAGGGCATCACGATGGCGCACCTCAAGGGCACGCTCGACCGCCTCGCGGCCGAGCTCTTCGGCGAGGGCATCACGACCCGTCTGCGTCCGTCGTTCTTCCCGTTCACCGAGCCGAGCGCCGAGATGGACCTGCGCTGCTTCGTCTGCCGCGGGCAGGACCCCGACTGCCGCGCGTGCAAGGGCACGGGCTGGATCGAGTGGGGTGGCTGCGGCATGGTCAACCGCAACGTGCTGACGGCCTGCGGCGTCGACCCCGACCGCTACACGGGGTTCGCGTTCGGGATGGGCATCGACCGGGCGCTGATGTTCCGCACCGGGGTCAGCGACATGCGGGACATGATCGAGGGAGACGTGCGCTTCGACGCACAGTTCGGGATGGAGATCTGATGCGCGTTCCCGTCGACTGGCTGCGTGAGTACGTCGCGGTCCCGCACGACGCCACCGGCGAGCAGATCGCCGCCGACCTCGTGAGCGTCGGCCTCGAGGAGGAGGGACTGCACACCGGAGGTGTCACCGGCCCGCTCGTCGTCGGCCGCGTGCTGACCCGCGACCCCGAGCCGCAGAAGAACGGCAGGACGATCAACTGGTGCACGGTCGACGTCGGCGACGCCAACGGCACCGGCGAGCCGCAAGGGGTCGTCTGCGGCGCCCACAACTTCGACGCCGGCGACCTCGTCGTCGTCGTCCTCCCGGGTGGCGTGCTGACCACGCCCCAGGGGCCGCTCACGGTGAGCGCGCGCAAGACCTACGGACACGTCTCGGCCGGCATGATCTGCTCCGAGCGCGAGCTCGGCATCGGCGACGACCACGACGGCATCCTCGTGCTGACCAGGAGGTTCGCCGGCGACGACCAGGCCCGTGCGGCGCTCACGCCCGGCACCGACGCCATCGCGCTCCTCGGGCTCGACCGCGAGACCGTCGAGGTCAACGTCACACCCGACCGCGGCTACTGCTTCTCGGTGCGCGGCATCGCGCGCGAGTACTCCCACGCGACCGGCGCCGCGTTCACCGACCCGGCCGCAGCCCTCGCCGCCGCGGCCCCCGCGCCCACGAACGGCGGCTTCGGCGTCGAGCTCGCCGACGAGGCCCCGGTCCGCGGCCGCCTCGGCTGCGACCGCTACGTCGCCCGGGTCGTGCGCGGCATCGACGTCACCGCTCCCACGCCGCGGTGGATGGCCGTGCGCCTCACCGAGGCCGGGATGCGCCCGATCTCACTGCCGGTCGACGTGACCAACTACGTCATGCTCGGCCTCGGGCAGCCGCTGCACGCCTTCGACCTCGACCGGCTCGAGGCCCCGATCGTCGTCCGGCGGGCCCGCGCCGGTGAGCGCCTCACCACGCTCGACGACGTCGACCGTGCCCTCGACCCGGGCGACCTGCTCATCACCGACCGCGGCGGCGAGCGGGCGATCGCGATCGCCGGGGTCATGGGCGGCACCGAGACCGAGGTGGGGGCGTCGACGCGTGACGTGCTCATCGAGGCCGCGCACTTCGAGCCGGTCACCGTCGCCCGCTCGGCCCGGCGGCACCGGCTGCCGAGCGAGGCGTCTCGCCGGTTCGAGAGGGGGGTCGACCCGGCGCTCGCGGCGGCGGCCGCCCAGCTCGCCGTCGCCCTGCTCGTCGAGCACGGCGGAGGCGTGGCCGACCCCGACGTCACCGACGTGGGGAGCCCGGCCGAGCCGGTCGCGGTCACGATGCCGGTCGGCTTCCCGTCGAGGATCGTCGGCGTCGACTACCCCGACCCCGAGGTCGTCTCGATCCTGGAGTCCATCGGCTGCACGGTCTCCCGCGACGGTGACATGCTCACTGTCCTGCCACCCACCTGGCGCCCCGATCTCACCACCGCCGAGGACCTCGTCGAGGAGGTTGCCCGCATCCACGGCTACGAGCGCATCCCCTCGGTGATCCCCACCCCGCCCGGTGGGGCCGGTCTCACCCACGCCCAGCGCGTGCGGCGCACCGTTGCCGACGTCCTCGCCGGCCAGGGCCTGTCGGAGGTGTGGAGCGCGCCGTTCGTCGGCGCCGACCGCTACGCCGCGCTCGGGCTCGACGTCGACGCCGAGGTCGCGCGCACGGTCCGCCTCGCGAACCCCCTGTCCGACGAGCAGCCGCTGATGCGCACCCGCCTCCTGGCGACGATGGTCGACGCCCTGCGCCGCAACGTCGCCCGCGGCACCCGTGACGTCGGCCTCTTCGAGCTCGGCCTCGTCGTCGCCCTCGAGGGCCCCCAGGGCACCGCACCCACCGAGGACGTCGGCATCCGCCCGTCCGAGGAGACCCTCGCCGCCATCCGGGGCGCCGTGCCGCCGCAGCCGCGCCACGTCGCCGTCCTCCTCGCGGGCGATCGCGAGCGGGCCGGCTGGTGGGGCGATGGCCGGCCGGCCGACGTCGCCGACGTCGTCGAGCTCGCCCGCACGCTCGGCGAGGCACTCGGCGTGCCGCTCGACGTCGTCGCGGATGCCGTCGCACCGTTCCACCCGGGGCGCTGCGCGCGGGTCACGCTGTCCGACGGCTCCCCGGTCGGCCACGTCGGCGAGCTGCACCCGAAGGCGGTCGCGGCGCTGGGGCTGCCGGAGCGCACGGTCGGTGGCGAGCTCGACCTCGACGTGCTCACCGCGGCGGCCGAGGCGACCGTGCAGGCAAGCACGCTCCACACCTTCCCCATGGCGCAGAGCGACGTCGCGGTCGTCGTCGACGAGGCCGTGCCGGCGGATGCCGTGCAGCGCTCGCTGCGGGCCGGTGCCGGCGACC